>NZ_JAMYPB010000007.1:0-184175 GCF_040320135.1 Mesorhizobium sp. M0772
AAACTGCTTCGCCGCCAGCGGCGCACCGCCCTCGTTCGTGAGGCGTATATAGTCGCCACCAACCAGAACTGTCAACAGTCATCGACGATGTTTTTGAACTTTTTGCGACAGAAGTTCTGGCGCCGGCGGACTGCCCCAGGGGAACATTGGCGTTGCCAAAAAGGAGCCCTATTGCCGCCGCATTGCCGTTCGACACCGAGGCCAACAAAGAAGGGCTCGGCGCGGCCCGCGAGGTGCCTTCCTATAAGAGCCAAAGCGGGGTCTGCGCATCACGGTTCGGAGCCTCCTGTAAGAGGATAAAGACGCCTCTCTACAAGGGGCTGTAAAACAGAGCGTGTGAGCGGGGATTTCGCCGCTTCGTTGACTTCACCCGCCGTGACAGGCAAATGTCATGGCCCAACAGAAGCGAAAAGCCGTTCCGCCCGGGGAAGAAGCAGCCTTTCTGGATGCCAGACACGGAAGATGTCATAGCCGAACTCGGCAATGAGCCGCCGCTGATCGCGGATGGCCGCAGCGGCCCGCCCGACCGGCGCGAGGTTTCAGCGCGCTGGCTGTCGGGCACCTTTCTTACCGGCGTGACCTCGAGTGTGCTGATGGGCGTGGCGTTGTTTGCCGCCCTTGACGGCCGCCAGCAGCTGGCAACCCCGCCCGAAATCGCCGAACTGGCCCAGCTCGAAAGCGGCGGCGATTCCGGCGAGGTCGCCAAAACCACCAGGCTGGTGGCGCCGCGCCAGATCGCCAAGGCCAAGGACCGCAGGCGCATGGAAGTGTCGATGGTGACCAAGGTCGGTGACCGCGACGTTATCCACACCATGCCGTTCGTGCAGATCAAGATGGCGCTGGCCGCCGGCCACACCACCAACCGCGCCTATCCGCCTTTCGACCCGATGCAGGTGTTCGGCGACGATGGCGACTCGACCCCGGCGCAGCCGGCGACGGCCTCCGCGGTTGGCGGCCAGATCTACGGCGCCAAGGTCGAAAGCGAGATGAGCCTCAAGACGGTCGATTTCCCGGTCGAGACGGCCTCCTTCGACGAAAAAAGCGACCTGTCCGCCGACGAGGTGGAAAAAGTGGTGCGCGAGGCCGGCACCGACCTCAGCGACGGCGCCGTGCAGGTCGCCTCCCTGCATTATGTCGACCCGCAGCGATTCGGCGATGCCTTCGCCGAATCGATGGCCGGCTCCTACGACGTCAAGATCGTGCCGGAAAACGTCTCGGTGGCGCCGCGCGTCGCGCTCGACGACCAGACCCCGGCTTTCGCCGAGGAAATCATTCCCTTCACCAGGGACCGCGACATTGCCGAGGCCTTCGCCGATTCGGGCTATACGGGCGATGACGCCACCGGCATGGCGGAGGCGATCGGTAAGCTGCTCAACGCACCGGCGCTGAAGGCCGGAACCGTGCTGCGGGTCGGGCTCGAGGTACATGGCGACGCCGCCAAGGTCGTTCGCACCAGCGTCTATGACAAGACAACGCACATCGTCACCATCGCGCTCGACGACCGCGGCCAGTATGTGCCGGCGCAGGAACCTGAGCCGAACCCCGAATTGCTGACCGCGTTCGACGATTCGTCGGCACCGGTGGTGGTGCGCGGCAATCTGCCGAACGTTTATGACGGCATCTACCGCGCCGCCTATTCCTACGGCATGTCGAAGAAGCTGACCCAGCAATTGGTCAAGCTCCTGGCCTCCGGCGTCGACTTCCAGTCCAGGCTCAATCCATCGGACCGCATCGACGTGCTGTTCTCGCAGCCGGACGGCGACGACCAGGCCTCCGACGAATCGGAACTGCTCTATGTCTCGTCGACCTTCGGCGGCCAGACACGCAATTTCTACCGCTTCCAGATGCAGGACGGCTCGACCGACTATTTCGACGAGGACGGATCGAGCGCCGAGCAGTTCCTGCTGCGCAATCCCCTGCCGGCCGGGAAATTCCGCTCCGGCTTCGGCGCCCGCCGGCATCCGATCCTCGGTTATGTCCGCATGCATACCGGCGTCGACTGGGCGGCGCCGATCGGAACGCCGATCATCGCCGCCGGCAACGGCACCATCGAAAAGGCCGGTTGGGCCGGCGGCTACGGCAAGCAGATCATCATCCGCCATGCCAATGGCTACGAGACCTCCTATAATCACCAGAGCGCCTTTGCCAAAGGCATCGAACCGGGCGTTCATGTCCGCCAGGGCCAGACCATCGGCTTCCTCGGTCAGACCGGCCTCTCCACCGGTCCGCATCTTCACTACGAGCTGATCGTCAACGGCACCAAGGTCGACCCGATGCGCGTGCGCCTGCCGGTCGGCAAGGTGCTGAAGGGCGACGACCTGGTCGCTTTCAAGCGCGAGCGCGAGCGCATCGATGAACTGCTCAAGCAGGAAGACAGCAATCCGCTGAAGGTCGCGAGCGCCAAGATCGAAGGCTAATGCATGTCGCCCAGAAGTGTGCCGCGGCTCTGGACAAGGACATGCCTCAAAACAAACACTTAAAGCGCGTCGTATGAATCCGTTTCAGCGCGACGCGCTTTAAGCCGTCACACTCGACGCTGGCGAATCATAATCGCCCCATCAGAGCATTCCGAATCGGGTCGGCTCCGAATCAGGTCGACTGCTCCTCTTCGGCTCGTGACCAAGGCAGCTTTTGCCCCGAAACGGTGGCCCAGGCGATAATAGCGGCAAGCAGGCAAAGCACGGCCGTCACTGTCGACACGGCCGCGAACGCCGCATCGCTGGCGGCGAGCCGTGTTGCATCAAGGTCTGGCGCCAGGCCGGCCAATGCCGGTTCGCCGAATCCCGGAATGCCCGGCCTAGCGCTGGTATCGAGCATCGTCGAATAGACCCAGGCCGCGAGCGAGCCCATCGCCGCCACAGCAATCAGCCCGCCAATGCGCGAAACCGCATTGTTGATGCCGGAAGCGGCGCCGGTATCCTTGTCCTCGACCGCGGTCATGACCGCCGTCGACAGCGGCGACACCACCAGCGCCATGCCGAGCCCCATCACCGCCATCAGCGGAAAGATACCGGTCCAGAAATTGTGCATGCCGGCATGAGTGAGCAAAGCCAGCCCGGCAAAGGCGATGGCAACTACCAGGCAGCCGCTGGCGATCGGAAAACGCGGACCGATGCGATCCGACCACTGGCCGACGAGACCCGACAGCAGCGCGATCGACGCCGACAGCGGCAGGAAGATGAAACCGACCTCTTTGGTGCTCAGCCCCCATCCGGCGATCAACAGCATCGGCAGGTAGAACAGATTGGCCGACAGCGCGAAATACAGGAAGAAGGTGGCGAGGTTGGCGCCGGCAAAGGCGCCGATCCGAAACAGCTTGAGATCGATCATCGGCTCGCGCTGCCGAAGCTCGAAGACGATGAAGATGATAAGCAGCACGGCGCCTGCGGCGATGCTCGGCCCCGACATCAGCCCGCTGCCTTCGGCGCTCATCGAGGTCAGTCCGTAGGCAAGCGCCCCGAAGGCAAGCGTGGCGAGAGCGGCGCCGCCGAGATCGAGGCTTCGCTTCTCCGTCGGCGCGTCGGCGGGAATCTTGGCCAGCAGGAGATAGATCGAGATCAGCCCGAGCGGCAGGTTGACGGCGAAGATCGCCCGCCAGATACCGCCGCCAAAGGCCGACAGGACGAAGCCGCCGAGCACCGGACCGAGCGCAGTCGTCAGCGCCGAGGCGGCGGCCCAGATGCCGAGCGCCCGGCCGCGCTCCTTCTTCGGATAGGCCTTGGCGATGATGGCGAGGCTGCCCGGCACCATGATCGCCGCACCAAGGCCCTGAATGGCGCGAAAGGCGATGAGCACCAGCGCATTCGGCGCCACCGCGCAGGCCAGCGAAGCGACGATGAACAGCGCAATGCCGGCAACGAAGGCGCGCCTGAGGCCAAACCGGTCGCCGGCGGCGCCGCCGGCCAGAATCAGCGCCGACAGCGTCAGCGCATAGGCGTTGGAAATCCACTGGACCTCGGCCAGGCTGGCGCCGAGGTCGACGCGCATTGCCGGCATGGCAATGGCCAGGATCGACCCGTCGATGAAGCCGAGCGCTGACGCCAGGATCGCCGCTACCAGCACGAACTTGCGCTGCGACTGCGGGCAAAATGTACCGTTGGAAAGCGACCTGGTCAGGGGAACGGCTGCGGCTTCGCTCGGAGACTTCATGAGCGTCTGCTTAGACTTGTTGCGGGCCGGCAACAACCAGCCAGCACCCTGCGCTCATGAATCCAGCTTTGGATATCGGCCTGCCTTATGGGCAGGCCGATATCACTGCGCTGGAGCGCTCACTTGCTCCGCAACATCATCGGCCGAGGGACCGCCGACGAACTCGACGGTGACGCCCGGCGACACCAGCTTGGCCAGTTCACGCGCATCCCAATTGGTCAGGCGCACGCAGCCATGGCTTTCGGTCTTGCCGATCTTGGAGGGATCGGGCGTGCCGTGAATGCCATAGGTCGGCTTGTCCAGCGCGATCCACACCGAGCCGACCGGGCCGTTCGGACCCGGCGGGATGGTCAGGATCTTGTCGTTCTGGCCCTGCTTGAAATTGATGCTGGGGTTGTAGGTGTAGTTCGGATCGAGCGCGACGCGCGACACCGTATGAGTGCCGGTCGGCGAGGGCGTGTCGGCTGAACCAATGGTGGCCGGATAGGCCGCGACCAGCTTGCCACCGGCGTCATAGGCGAACACCTGCTTCTTGTCCTTGTCGGCGACGATGCGGGCAACCGGCGTCGCCACCAGCCTGCCGAAATTGGCGACCTTGATGATGGTGCCGGGACGGCTGAAGTCGGCCTCGGGATTGAGCCCCTTCAGGTAGTTCTCGTCCATGTGGAACCGTTCGGCCAAGGCTTCGGTGACGGAGGTGTAAGCCATGCGGTCGAGCTGCGCCTTCTGGCTGTAATCCTCCGGTATCGAGGCGACATAAGGCCCGGCCGCGTCTTCGGGCGTGATCGTATAATTGGCGAAAGCATCGCCACCGGTTTGCGCCAGCGCAGCCTGGATGCCGACCGCGTCGGTCGAGCGCAGATTGCTGCCGGTGATCTGGTTATAGGCGGCAAGCGCCTTGTCGACATTGGAGCCGAAGCGCCCGTCGACGACGCCGGGTGAAGCGCCGGCGCGGTCGAGCAGCACCTGCAAGGCGGCTACATCCTGGCGTGCGCCGAGTGAAAGCGAGGGATCGACCACGGTCTTGCCACCGGCTTTCGGCGGCAGCGCGGCCTGGTCGGCGGGCGCCGCCGGTTCGGCGGGATCGATAGAGGCTTCGTTCAGCGGCTGGCGCTTGACGGGCCGCGGTTCAGCGGATTTCGGCGCTTCCGGATAGGTGTCGCTGTCATTAGCATCATCCTGCGGAGCGGCCCCCAGGAATCTGTCGCTTTCAGGATCGTATTCATCAACCGGCGGGCCGGGGATTCGTCCCTGATCGTCCAGTTGCCTGCGGCGGAAACGCGCCATGTCTTCGGGATCGTCGAGATAGTAGCGGTCGTCGTCTTCGACCGGTGCGCGTCCAAGCTCACGTGCCCGCATTTCCCGGCGCAGCGCGCGGCGGTCGAGCCTGGTCTGCGGCGGCTGGATGGCGATGACCTTGCCGGTCTCGGCATCGACGATGACGCGGTTGCCCCTGGCGTCGTAATAGATGTCGAGATTGCCGTCCTGGGCAAGCACAATGCCGCCGCTATCGGCGGCGCGGACGGCCGGCAGTGCGTTGTCCACAGTCGGCGATGCCATGGCGCTGGACGTGAGCAGCCCGGCGGCGAGCACCGAAAAGGCAAGGATCGTGCGGAACATGGTGGTCAAACTCTCCGGTACTTACAGCGCCGCGCGTCCGTTTGGACGCGCAAAGGACGCTGTAACACTTCATGTCTGCGCATGATCCTTTCCGAAAATCGAATTTCGATTTTCGGGGTCATGCGTAATTGCCGCCGCCCGGCAGTGTTCCCACCAGAACGTTCTCGCCACCGTTTGGATGCGCAAGGAACGCCCTGATCGTCAAAAGCCTGCAGGCAAACCCCTTCGCCAGCAAACCACAACATAAGCTTTCCAACATGAACCGGGCATGAAGATGGCGGATTACTGGTTGCTACAGGCCCAATTCCTTGCGCGTCTGCTTCGTCAGCTTGAGGACGACGAGGCGGTGGCTTTCGCCGAGATAGTCCTTCAGCGCATCATCATCCATGCTCTGGCTTGTCTGACGCTGGATCCATTTCATGCCGCGCGAGGCGAGATAGGGCGCCGGCCGGCAGCCGGGCTGATCCTTCAGCACGTCATATGCCATCTCAGAGCATTTGAAGGTGACGAAGACGCCACCCTCCCGGTCATGGCCGGCGATGGTGAAGACCTTGCCACCGACTTTCCAGACATCGGCCCCGCCCCACTGCACCACGTGCGTCGTCTGCGGCAGCGAGGCGCAGAAGCTGTTGTAGTCGTCCAGCGTCATCTGCACCCCCGTCAAAGGATTGTTGTTTCATAAGAAAATGCCGCGCGTCCGGTCGGACGCGCGGCGTTGGATCAGGCTGCCGCGTCGGTCGGCACCACAGTGGGCCTGGACCGGAAATTCAACCGGTCGGAGCCGGCGGTGACCTTGACGGTCGAGCCGTCGAGTATCTCGCCAAGCAGGATTTTTTCCGCCAGCGGATCTTGCAGGTCCTTCTGCATCACCCGCTTCAGCGGCCGCGCGCCATAGGCCGGGTCGTAGCCCTTCGCCGCCAGCCAGTCGATCGATTCCTGGTCGAGCGACAGTGTGATCTTGCGGTCGACGAGCAGGCTTTCCAGCCGCTTGAGCTGGATCTCGACGATACGGCCCATATCCTGCCGGCGCAGCCGGTGGAACAGGATCACCTCGTCGACGCGGTTGAGGAACTCCGGCCTGAACGAGGCTCTCACCACGCTCATAACCTCGTCGCGCACGGCATCGACATCCTGCTCTTCGCCGAGATTGACCAGATATTCGGCGCCGAGGTTCGACGTCATGACGATCAGCGTGTTGCGGAAGTCGACCGTGCGGCCCTGCCCGTCGGTCAGCCGCCCGTCGTCGAGCACCTGCAACAGCACGTTGAAGACATCCGGATGCGCCTTCTCGATCTCGTCGAACAGCACGACCTGATAGGGCCGGCGCCGCACCGCTTCGGTCAGCGCGCCGCCTTCCTCATAGCCGACATAGCCGGGAGGCGCGCCAATCAGCCGGGCGACCGAGTGCTTCTCCATGTATTCCGACATGTCGATTCGCACCATGGCGCTCTCGTCGTCGAACAGGAAATTGGCCAGCGCCTTGGTCAGTTCGGTCTTGCCGACGCCGGTCGGTCCGAGGAACATGAACGAGCCGATCGGCCGGTTCGGATCCTGCAGCCCGGCCCGGGCACGACGCACGGCCTTGGACACCGCCTGTACCGCTTCGCCCTGGCCGACGACTCGCTTGCCGATCTCGTCTTCCATGCGCAGCAGCTTGTCGCGCTCGCCCTGCAGCATCTTGTCGACCGGAATGCCGGTCCAACGCGACACGATATGGGCGACGTGGTCGGGCGTGACCACCTCTTCGACCATGCCGGCCTTGCCGTCCTGGGCTTCGGCTTCCTTCAGCTTCTTTTCCAGTTCCGGGATCTTGCCATAGGCAAGCTCGCCGGCGCGCTGGAATTCACCCTTGCGCTGGGCAATGGCGAGGTCGTTGCGGGCCGCGTCGAGCTGCTTCTTGAGGTCAGCGGCGAGGCCAAGCTTCTGCTTTTCCGACTGCCATTTGGCGGTGATCTCGGTCGATTCCTCCTCGAGGCCGACGAGTTCCTTTTCGAGACGCGCGAGCCGGTCCTTTGACGCCTCGTCCTTCTCGACCTTCAGTGCCTCGCGCTCGATCTTGAGCTGCATGATGCGGCGATCGATCTCGTCCAGCGCCTCGGGCTTGGAATCGACCTGCATCCTCAGCCGCGACGCGGCTTCGTCGACAAGGTCGATCGCCTTGTCCGGCAGGAAACGGTCGGCGATGTAGCGGTTGGACAAGGTCGCCGCCGCGACCAGCGCCGAATCCGAGATGCGCACCTTGTGGTGCTGCTCGTACTTCTCCTTCAGGCCACGCAGGATCGACACGGTATCTTCGACCGACGGCTCGTTGACGAAGACCGGCTGGAACCGGCGGGCAAGGGCCGCGTCCTTCTCGACATGCTTCCTGTATTCATCGAGCGTGGTCGCGCCGACGCAGTGCAGTTCGCCGCGCGCCAGCGCCGGCTTCAACAGGTTCGAAGCGTCCATGGCGCCATCGGCCTTGCCGGCGCCGACCAGCGTGTGCATCTCGTCGATGAACAGGATGATGCCGCCGGCCGCCGAGGTGACTTCGTTGAGCACGGCCTTCAGCCGCTCCTCGAACTCGCCGCGATATTTGGCGCCGGCAATCAGCGCGCCCATGTCGAGCGCCATCAACTGCTTGTCCTTCAGCGATTCGGGCACGTCGCCATTGACGATGCGCAGCGCCAGACCTTCGGCGATCGCCGTTTTGCCGACGCCCGGCTCGCCGATCAGCACCGGGTTGTTCTTGGTACGCCGCGACAGCACCTGGATGGTGCGGCGGATCTCGTCGTCACGGCCAATCACAGGGTCGAGCTTGCCGGCGCGGGCATCGGCGGTGAGGTCGCGCGCGTATTTCTTCAGCGCGTCATAGCCCTGCTCGGCGCTCGCCGAATCGGCGGTACGGCCCTTGCGGACGTCGTTGATCACCTGGTTCAGCGCCTGCGCTGTGACGCCGGCCTTGGACAGGATATCGGCCGTCTTAGCCGACTTCTCCATCGCCAGCGCCTGCAGCAGCCGCTCGACCGTGACAAAACTGTCGCCGGCTTTCTTGGCCAATTCCTCGGCGGTCGAAAACACCTTGGCCAGCGGCTGCGCCAGATAAAGCTGGCCGTTGCCGCCTTCCACCTTGGGCATGGCCTCAAGGGCGGTCTCGACGCCAAGCTTGACGTCGCGCACGTTGCCGCCGGCGCGCTCTATCAGCGAGGCGGCCAGCCCCTCGTCGTCATCGACGAGGACCTTCAGCATATGTTCGGGAGTGAATTGCTGGTGATTGCGCGAGAGCGCCATGGTCTGGGCGGACTGAATGAATCCGCGGACGCGCTCGGAGTATTTCTCGAGGTTCATATCTGTCTCCTTCCATCACCGGCCCGCTTTGCGGCACCGGATCAGATTGCGGTGACGGACCCGCTCATCCGAGCCGGGTCCAGTTCACGCCAGATATGGGGCGCAAGCCATTGCCGCTCAAGACGTCCGGCTGATGATATTGCATGGCCGAGCAAACGAAAACGGCGGAGATTTCTCTCCGCCGTTTCATCGACTTATGTCTTGTGGGTCAGTTGTTGGCGTCGACGGCGAACGGGTCGCCGGCAGAGCTTTCGGCCGGCGCCGCATCAACCACGTCAACAGCGGCAGCGGTCTCGCCGGCGCCATCCACCACCTGGCCACCACCAGACTGTTCGTCACCGACCTGATCGGCATTGTTGCGCGGGCGGCGCGGACGCCGCGGGCGACGGGCAGCGCCGCTCTCGGCGGCTGCCTCATTGAGTTCGGCCCGGGCGGCGAGAGCCGCCGGCGACAGGTTTTCGTACAGCGGCGCCGGCTCGGAGAAACCGCTCTCGGCTTCGGGCTCAACCGCGGAAACGGTTTCCGCCTGTGCCGGGGTTTCGGTGAAGCGCTGCTGGTCGCCGCGCTGGCCGTTCTGCTCGCCACGCTGGGCAAAGTCGCCACGCTGGTCGTTCTGGCCATAGCCGCCATTGGGGCGGCGGTCACGGTTGCGGCCATTGTTGTCGCGGCCGTTGTTGTTGCGGCCATTATTGTCACGGCCATTATTGTCACGGCCACTGTTGTTCTCGCGGCCGTTTTCCTGGCCGTATGCGAGTTCGGCCGGCGTGCCCTCAATCGTCGGCTGCGGACCGTTGCCGTGGTTCGCCATCGGCGCTTGAGTCTCGCCGCCATTGCCGCTGCCGGCATTGTCAAAATCGTCGCGATCTTCATCGTCGTCGAATTCGTCGCGGTTCTGCGGGGCATTCTGGATCGGCATCTGCGCCTGTGCGGCGGCAATGATGCGGTTGTAGTGCTCGGCGTGCTGGAGGTAATTTTCCGCCATAACCCGGTCGCCGGAGCTTTGCGCATCACGGGCCAGAGTGGCGTATTTTTCGGCGATCTGCTGAGCCGATCCACGGATTTTCACGTCCGGGCCGTTGCTCTCGTAGTTGCGCGTCAGGGGATTTGGGCCCTTGCGGTTGTTGTTGTTGTTATTGTTGTTGCCACCGCCGCCGCCATTGTTGTTGCGACCGCGCATGCGCCTGTTCTGCTGTTGTGGCCTCATAAGACTCTCTTCATTTTGAAATTTTCGAAAAACGTTTCGCGAACGGAGGCGCTCATGCAGCCAGCCGTTTCGTTTCTTCACCGGCGTTCGCCCGCATCAATTGCGTTGGCGCCACGTGTCATCCTGTTCCGGTTACATCACTTGCCGGACGATTCCCGCACGAAGCTTGGGCGTCGTTTGCGCAAGAAGGCAGCTATTTCCAAGGAAAACCGAATCGCTAAGAGCACTGCCTGCTTCGTCTCATCCGGTTAGGGCGGACCCTAGCCGCATTCCCCGGCATTGCCAAGCGCTTTTTTGCACTGCGTCAAGGCTTTCCCTGTTCAAACATAAGAACCCTGTCGTTTCCGCCAAGATCGACAAATGCCCCGGCCAGCCTGTAGCCGGCTGCCGCGAATATGTCTCTGACCTCATTGCGCTGCGAGTGGCCGATCTCGACCGCTATCTTGCCTTCTGCTTCCAGAAACTTTGCCGCCTCGGCGGCGATGATCCTGTAGGGGCCAAGACCGTCCACACCGCCATCAAGGGCTCTGTGCGGATCGAAATCGCGGACTTCGTCCTGCAGATTTCCAATGTCTCCAGACGATATATAGGGAGGGTTTGCGGCAATTACATGGTATCGGCCCGAAACTTTTTCGAACCAGTCGGACTGCAGCCCCACGAACCGGCCGGCGAGTCCGAGTTGCTCGGCATTACGTATCGCGGTTGCCAGCGCGTCTTGTAAAATATCGACCCCGGTGGCGGTCGCGGCCGGAACCGCGCTGAGCAGCGCCAGCGCAATCGCGCCGGTACCGGTGCCGAGATCGAGGATACGGCATTCCCCCAGCCTTTCGGCCGTCGCTCCGGCAAAAGGCAGGATCGCCTCGACCAGCGTTTCGGTGTCCGGCCGCGGCTCCAGCGTTTCCGGCGACAGCGACAGCCGCAGGCCGTAAAACTCGCGAAACCCGAGGATGCGGTGCACCGGTTCGCCGGCCATGCGGCGCTGCAGAGCAGCGCCGATTGCGGCAACCGCACCCGCATCGACCGTCCGTTGCGGGTCGGCGATCGCCTGCGTACGGTCCGTGCGGGAAAAATGCTCGACGATAAGCCTGGCATCCAGCGCCGGGTCGGAAAGGCCGGCCGCGGCAAGCCGCTCCCGCGCCACCCGCAACAACGGCCCGAGCGCGCCGGGCAACATGTCAGCCATCGAGGCCAATATCGGCGAGCAGCTTCGACTGATGGTCGGCGATCAGCGCATTGATGACCTCATCGAGCTCGCCCATCATCACCCGGTCGAGCTTGTAGAGCGTCAGGTTGATACGATGGTCGGTAAGGCGGCCCTGCGGGAAGTTGTAGGTGCGGATGCGCTCCGAACGGTCGCCCGAACCAACCTGCGATTTGCGTGACTCCGAGCGCTCCTCGTCCGCCTTGCTGCGCTCGAGGTCGTAAAGCCGCGCACGCAGAATCTGCATGGCTTTCGCCCGGTTCTGATGCTGCGACTTCTCCGCCTGCACCACCATGATGCCGGTCGGCAAATGGGTGATGCGCACCGCAGAATCGGTGGTGTTGACGTGCTGGCCGCCCGAACCCGAGGCGCGCATCGTGTCGATACGGATGTCTTCGGCGCGGATGTCGATGTCGACCTCTTCGGCCTCCGGCAGTACGGCAACCGTCGCCGCCGAAGTGTGGATGCGCCCGCTGGCCTCGGTCGCCGGCACGCGCTGCACGCGGTGCACGCCGGATTCGAATTTCAGATGGGCAAAGACGCCCCTACCGGAAATGGTGGCGATGATTTCCTTGAAGCCGCCGGCATCGCCGTCGCTGGCCGACACCGTCTCGAAGCGCCAGCCGCGTTCGGCGGCATAGCGCTCATACATGCGAAAAAGGTCGCCGGCGAACAATGCCGCCTCGTCGCCGCCGGTGCCGGCGCGGATTTCAAGGATGGCGTTCTTGTCGTCGGCCGCATCCTTGGGCAACAGCAGGATCTGGATGTCCTTTTGCAGCTGTTCGATACGCTCTTCGACGCCGGGCAGATCTGCCTCCGCCAGGGCCCGCATCTCGGCATCGGTGCCCTTGTCGGCAAGCATCGCCTCGAGGTCGGCTTGCTCGCGCTCGACTGAGCGCAGTTCCCTGACCTTGGCCACCATGTCCTGCAACTCGGCATATTCGGAGGCCATCTTCACATAGGCATCGGCCGCCGGGCCGGCCGACATCTGCGCTTCGAGCATCTCGAAGCGCTTGACGACCTGATCCATACGCTCGCGGGGAAGATTGACCATGGCTAATGCTATAGCGGGATGGAGCGGTCGTCGGCAAAGGCCTGCAGCAGCGCCCGCATCGGCAGCCCTTGAGCCGGCGCCATCAGATTGTCGGCAAAGAAAGCCTCCAATTCCTCCAATGGCAGTTCGGTCAGCATCGCCTTTACCGGGCCGATCGAGGCTGGAGACATCGAGATCGAGCGGTAGCCGAGGCCGATCAGCGCCATGGCGGAAATGGGTTTTCCGGCAAGCTCGCCGCACAGCGTCACCGGCGTGTGGTTGCGAACCCCGGCGTCGGCGATCTGCTTCAGAACCCGCAGGAACGGCGTCGACAGCGTGTCGAAGCGGTCGGAGAGCTGCGTGTTCCCCCGATCGACCGCCATGACGAACTGGAACAGGTCGTTGGAGCCGACCGAGACGAAATCGACCGCCTTCATCAACTCGTCGAGCTGGAACAGCAGCGACGGCACTTCCAGCATGGCGCCCACCTTGAGGCTGGTCGGCAGATGGTGGGCAAAGCGGGAGAGATGCCGCACTTCGCGGTCGATGATCTCGCGCGCCTGGGCGATTTCGCCGAGCTCGGTCACCATCGGCAGCATCAGCTTCAGTTCGCGCCCGCCGCAGGCCTTCAGCAGAGCGCGGATCTGGGTCCTGAGCAGACCCGGCCGGTCGAGCGTCAGCCGGATCGCGCGCCAGCCGAGCGCAGGGTTTTCTTCCTGGACAGCGCCCTTGAAGTAGGGCAGCACCTTGTCGCCGCCGATGTCGATGGTGCGGAAGGTGACCGGCTTGCCACGCGCCGCGTCCAGCACGTCGCGGTAGAGCCGCTCCTGCGCCTCGGCGCGCGGGAAGGTCGAGGCGACCATGAACTGCAATTCGGTGCGGAACAGGCCGATGCCGGCCGCACCCGCCTCGGCCAGCTGCGGCAGGTCGACGGCCAGGCCCGCATTCATCAGCAGGTCGACCTGGACGCCGTCCTTGGTCACCGACGGCTTCTTGCGCAGTTCCCGGTAGACTTCCTGCCGGCGCGCCCGGAAGCGCACTTTTTCGGCATAGGCAGCTTCGAGGTCGGGCTGCGGCCGCAGATGGATGGTGCCTTCCTCGCCGTCGACGATGATGGCATCGCCGTTTTCCGCCATGGAAACGGCGCCCTTCATCTGGCCGGCGACCGGAATGCCCATGGCGCGCGCTACGATGACGACATGGCTGGTGGCAGCGCCGTCTTCCAGCACCACGCCGCGCAGCTTGTCCCTGGGATAATCAAGCAGTTCGGCCGCGCCCATCGAGCGCGCGACCAGGATGGCATCCTTCGGCAGTGACGCCGCGACGTCGTCAGGCCCGCGCCCCATCAGCTGGCGCAGCAGCCGGTTGGCGAGATCGTCGAAGTCGCTCATCCTCTCGCGCAAATAAGGATCGGTCATGTGCAGCATGCGGGCGCGCATGTCGCTCTGCACCTTTTCCACCGCCGCTTCCGCCGTCAGGCCGTTGCGGATCGCCTCTTCCAGCCGGCGCACCCAGCCGCGGTCGTTGGCAAACATGCGATACGCCTCGAGCACCTCGCGATGTTCTCCCTCGAAGGCGACATCGCGCCGCTCCAGCATGTCGTCGATGGAAAGCCTGAGCGAACCGAGCGACGTCTCCAGCCGGCGCACCTCTTCCTCACTGTCCTCGTTGAACAGATTGGTGACGACGATGCGTGGCTCATGCAGCACGACATGGCCGAGGCCGACACCCTCGTTGAAGGACAGGCCGGTAAAGCTGACGGGACGGCGCAGGTCGAGTTCGAGGCCGGGCCGGGTCAGTCGCGCGAGATCGCCGGTGGCGATCATCTCGGCGATCACCATGGCGGTCGTTTCCAGCGCCTCGACCTCGTCGTCGCGGTAGTGGCGCATGGTCTTGTTCTGCACCACCAGCACGCCGAGCGTGCGCCCTGCCCTTAGTACCGGCACGCCGAGGAAGGAATTGTAGATCTCTTCTCCGGTCTCCGGCAGGTAGGCGAAGGCCGGATGTTCCTGCGCATTGGAGAGGTTGAGCGGCCGCGCGCTGGCGGCAATGGTGCCGACGAGGCCCTGCCCCAGCCGCAGCTGCGCCAAATGGACGGCGTTCGGGTTCAGACCTTCGGTGGCATAGAGTTCGAGCACCGAATCGGCGCGCAGCACATAGAGCGAGCAGACCTCGGCGACCATGTTGGAGGCGATGTCGCGCACGATCCGGTCGAGCCGCTCCTGCGGCTCCAGCGGCTCCTGCATGAGCTCGCGGAGCCGTTTCAGCAGAACGCGCGGGCCACTGGCCGTATCACGCATCGCGGCTTCTTCTCCAATGGGCATTTTGCCCGCCGCAGTTTCCACTGCCACCGGCGCACACGCAACAACTCAAATCGCTCTCGCTACTGCTTATCCAGACCGTACACGGAATGCAAAGTGCGAACCGCGAGTTCCGTGTAGGGACCGTCGATCAGTATCGAAATCTTGATCTCGGAGGTAGTGATGGCGCGGATGTTGATCGCCTTGTCGGCCAGCGCCTTGAAAGCGGTGGCGGCCACACCGGCATGGCTGCGCATGCCGATGCCGATGACCGAAACCTTCGACATGCCGGCTTCCGACTGCACCACGTCATAGCCGATCGAAGCCTTCAGACGCTCCAGCACGGCCAGCGCCTTGTCCACGTCGCCGGACGGCACGGTGAAGGTCATGTCGGTGAACTTGCCGTCCTCTGAGATGTTCTGGACGATCATGTCGACATTGATGTTGGCCTCGGCCAGCGGGCCGAAAATGCCGGCGGCAACGCCCGGGCGGTCGCCGACGCGGCGCAGAGAAATCTGCGCTTCGTCCTTGGCGTAGGCAATTCCGGTGACGACCTGCTGTTCCACGATCTCTTCCTCGTCGCAAATGAGCGTTCCCGGAGGATTGAGCAAATCCCCCATTCCGGGCGCATCGGGATCGTCGAAGGACGACCGCACGAACGTACGCACCCTGTGCACCATGGCAAGCTCGACCGAGCGCACCTGCAAGACCTTGGCGCCGAGCGAGGCCATTTCGAGCATTTCCTCGAACGAAATCTTGTTGAGCCGCCGCGCCTTCGGCTCGATGCGCGGATCGGTGGTGTAGACGCCGTCGACATCGGTGTAGATGTCGCAGCGGTCGGCCTTGACCGCCGCGGCAATGGCCACCGCGCTTGTGTCGGAGCCGCCGCGGCCGAGCGTGGCGATGCGGTTGTCCGGGCCGATGCCCTGGAAGCCGGCGACGACAGCCACCTGGCCCTCGCCGAAGCGCTTGATCAGGAACGCGCCGTCAATTTCGAGGATGCGCGCCGCGCCATGCGCGTTGTCGGTCTTGATCGGGATCTGCCAGCCCTGCCAGGAGCGGGCATGGACGCCCATATTCTGCAGTGTGATCGCCAGCAGGCCGGCAGTCACCTGCTCGCCCGAGGCGACCACGGCGTCATACTCGCGCGCGTCGTGCATGGGCGAGGCTTCGCGCGTCCAGCCAACCAGTTCATTGGTCTTGCCCGCCATCGCCGAAACCACGACAGCGACCTCATGGCCGGCATCGACCTCGCGTTTGACGTGACGCGCCACATTGCGGATGCGGGCGATGTCGGCGACGGAGGTTCCGCCGAATTTCATCACGATGCGCGCCATGGAAGCGAAATGCCTTTGACTGAAGCCGGCCCAGGACCGAAAGGGGAAGTAAGCGCTCGACAGAAGCCGGCCGCTGAATGCGCGCCTCCTTAGCCAAATGATCACGGTTTCGCAAGGCTGGCGGCGGATGCCGGCTTCAGGATCGCGGCATATTGCGTTCGGCCCCGCCGCTGCTTACCAAATGCTGCCCGCGGGAAACTCCTTTTGGTCCGGCATATCGAATGATTGTTCGCCTTCGACGCGCCATGCGGTGGCAATCGCTGCCGCTGTTCATCGGCTTCGCCGTGCTGGCGTTGATCGTCGGCACACGCGCCGTGCTGGTCGAGACCCAGAGAGCCAATCGTGAGGCCGCGCGCGAGGCGGTCGAGTATCAGGAATTGCTTTCCGGTTTGCTTGCGATGGCTCAGGAGGCCGAGACCAGCCAGCGCGGCTATCTCCTGACCGGCGAGAAATCCTACCTCCAGCCTTATCGGCAGGCGGTCGACGCCATTCCGGGCCAGCTTGCCCGCATCGACGGCATGACCGCGCCGGACGACGAACTCGTGCAGCAGATCAACCACGTCAAGGACGCGCTTTCACAAAACCAGGCCGAATTGGCTGAGACGATTGCACTCTACGATCGCGGCGATGCGGCAAAAGCTCTGGAACTGGTCCGCAGCGGCCAGGGCAAGGCCGCCATGGACCAGATCCGGGCCAGCATGGACACGATCCGGCGCATTGGCGGTGCAGCCATCGCCGCGCGCGACGCTCATACCGACCGGGTCGAAAACTGGCTGCGAATCGGCTCGATAGCGGCGCTGCTGGCGATCTTCCTGCTTGGCGCCTACACGGTTCGCCTTTCGCGCCGCCGGTTCCGCGCAGTGGCGATCGCCCAGGAAGAGCTGATGCGCAAGAACATCGAGCTCGGCAACGAAATCCAGACGCGTGAAAAGGCCGAATCGCAGATCCGCCAGATGCAGAAGATGGAGGCTGTGGGCCAGCTGACCGGCGGTATCGCCCACGATTTCAACAACATGCTGGCGGTGATCATCAGCGCCATGAACCTCGCCCAGCGCAAGCTGGCGCGGGGCGAGCACGACATCATGAAATTCATCGAAGCGGCGACCGATGCGGCGACCCGGGCCGCAAACTTGACGTCACGGCTGCTTGCCTTCTCGCGCCAGCAGCCGCTCGCGCCTCAGGTTGTAGACGCCAATCGTCTGGTCGCCGGCATGTCGGACCTGCTTCGGCGGGCGCTCGGCGAAACCATCCGCATCGAAACCGTGCTGGCTGGCGGCCTGTGGAAGACCCATGCCGATCCGAGCCAGCTCGAAAATGCCATTCTCAATCTGGCGGTCAATGCGCGCGACGCCATGGGCGAGGACGGCAAGATGACCATCGAGACCGCCAACAGCCACCTCGACGAGAGCTACGCCGCCACCCATGCCGAGGTCAACGCCGGCCAGTATGTGATGATCGCGGTCAGCGACACCGGCGCCGGCATGCCGGCGGACGTCATGGAGCGGGCTTTCGAGCCATTTTTCACCACCAAGCCGGTCGACAAGGGCACCGGCCTCGGGCTGAGCCAAGTGTTCGGCTTCGTCAAACAGTCCGGCGGGCACGTCAAGATCTACTCGGAACCCGGCCAAGGCACCACGATCAGGATCTACCTGCCGCGCTTCTTCGGCCCGGAAGAGGCCGCCATATCTTCGGAACGAGCCGGAAATCCTGCCGTGCCGGTCACCGAAACCATCCTTGTCGTGGAGGACGATCCACGCGTGCGGGCTTCCACCACGGATGCCATGCGCGAACTCGGCTACACCGTCATTCATGCCGCAAGCGGCCAGGAAGCGCTGGAAAAGCTGAGCGACAACCCTGGTGTGGCGCTCATGTTCACCGATATCGTCATGCCGGTGATGAATGGCCGCAAGCTCGCCGAGGAGGCGCTGGCGCGCATGCCGAAGCTGAAGGTGATCTTCACCACCGGCTTCACCAGGAACGCCGTCGTCCACAATGGCGTGCTCGACCATCACGTGCATTTCCTGGCCAAGCCCTTCACCATCGAGCAGCTGGCGGCGAAATTGCGCGACGTGCTGGACGCAAGATGACCGAGGCCCTGGAAATCGTCACCTTTCGCCTCAAACCTGGAGCGGAAGCGGGCTTTGCCGCCGCCAACAACCTGGTCGCCGACTGGCTGGCGCGGCAACCTGGTTTCGTAAACCGCTGCCTGGCGCGGCGGGACGATGGCGGATGGGTCGATGTGGTGCGCTGGCGAAGTCGCGAGCAGGCTCTCGCCGCCGCCGGCCGCATCATCGCCGAGATCGGCGATTGCGAAGCGATGCGGGCCATCGATCCCGCGAGTGTTGAGATGGGACATGCGGCGATTGTGATCTCGAGGCCCTAGGTCGACTTGCCAGCAGTCGCATAAAACCGGCCTTGACTTTCTTGCCCCGGCACCCGACTTCCTAGCGTCCGAGGAGACCCGCCCCATGCCAGAGGCCCGACGATCGACAATCGATGCCGGAGAAGTGGAACGCTTTTCCGCGCTTGCCGCCGAATGGTGGAACCCGAACGGCAAATTCCGTCCGCTGCACAAATTCAACCCGGTCCGGCTTGCCTATATCCGGGACCAGGTGGCGGCGCGCTTCGGCCGCGATCCGCGGGCGGCGCGGCCGTTCGAAGGCCTGCGTTTCCTCGATATCGGCTGCGGCGGTGGGTTGTTGTGCGAGCCGATGGCAAGGCTTGGCGCCGAAGTGGTCGGCGCCGACGCCTCGGCAACCAACATCGAGGTGGCGAAGCTGCACGCGGCCGAAGGCGGCGTGACGGTGGATTATCGCGCTACGACCGCTGAGGATTTGGCCGATTCCGGCGAGAAATTCGACGTCGTCCTCAACATGGAAGTCGTCGAGCATGTTGCCGATGTCGACCTGTTCATCGGCAAGTGCGGCGAGATGGTCAAGCCCGGCGGCATCATGTTCGTCGCCACCATCAACCGCACGCTGAAGGCACTGGGCCTGGCCATCATCGGCGCCGAATATGTGCTGCGCTGGCTGCCGCGCGGCACCCACCAGTTCGGCAAGCTGGTGCGGCCCGAAGAGCTTGAAAAGGCCCTCGGCAGCGCCGCCATGACCATCATCGACCGCACCGGCGTGACCTACAATCCTCTCGCCGACCGCTGGGCACGCTCCAAGGACATGGACGTCAACTATATGGTGCTGGCGGAAAAACGATCGGTCTGAACGAAAGGGGGCGGCCGTGGACACTATGAGGGCCCGAGAGCTGGCGCTCGATCTTCCCGAAACGGTCGAGCAATCGCATTTCGGCAAGGCTGACTTCCGCGTCCGCAACCGTATCTTCGTCTCGCTGCCCGAAGCCGACCGTGCTGTCGTCAAGCTCGACCGCGACCAGCAAGAGATGATGGCCGCGGCTGAGCCATCGGTTTTCAGGCCCGTGACAGGCGGCTGGGGCCAAAAGGGATGGACGTCGATCATGCTCGAAGCCTGCGACGAACAGACATTCCGCAGCGCCGTTCGGACGGCCTGGCGAAACGTCGTCCCGCCGGCGCTACGGAAGCGCCTCGACGCGAGCCAAATTTAAGCTTGAGCAGTTCGAGCAACGTGTGAAGCGATTTTCCCGGGAAAAGCGCATAGCGCTTTGCCTAGGGAATTGCGTAAACCAAAGACCCTATGCCTTCTGGCTCTGCGCCTTGGTGGTGATGATCACGCCGATGGTGATGATCACCGCGCCGGCCCAGGTCAGCAACTGGTAGTGCTCGCCGAGGAAGATGGTTCCGGCAAACAGGCCGACGGCCGCCGCCACATAGCCGATCTGGCTGAGATAGACCGGACCGCCCACGGCCTGCAGCCGGAAGAAGAAGGCAAACATCGCCGAGGCCGAAGCGACTTGCGCCACGACAACCAGCGGCACGGCCCTGAGCGGGGCGAAAGCGCCGACGCCGAACAGCGCGAGAATGCCGATCAGCAGCAGCGTCGCCGAGGCCAGGTGGCTGCCGACGGCCAGTTCGATCGGACCGGTGCCTTCGGGCCAGTCGACGGTGCGATAGATATTGCCGGCGGCAAGGCTGACCGGGATCAAAAGTCCGACCAGCACCCAGTAGACATCGGCCGGCTGGCCGGCCTCGCCGCGCGTCACCGCCACCATGACGGCGCCGATGAAGCCGACGGCGATACCGATACTGCCGAGCGTATTTGGCCGTCGAACGCCGAGCAGGATCGAAAACACCAGTGTGATGACCGGCGACAGCGTGAACATGATGCCGGTATAGCCGGCGCCGAGATGCGGGATAGCCGAAAACATCAGCAGATTGGGCACGGCGTAGGACACGGCGGCGGTGATGAAGAAATAGCGCAGTCTGTGCGAGGTGAGCCGCATGCGCTCGCCGTTCGCGAGCAACGCGCACAGCAGCACGCCCCCGGCGCCGAACGAGATGACGAAGGCCCAGACCATGGCCGGAACGCCGGCAGCCGTCGCCAGCTTGCCGAACGGCAGGGTCAGGCCGAGCAGGCCGCCGGTGACGACCAGCAGGCCAAGCGCCGATTCCCAGAGAAATTTCATCGGATGGTCCCGTCACTCACTTGCGGCACTGGGTCGAAACTGTATCTTGAGGTAGCATACCACAAAGATTCTTAACGTCAAGATACTTAGCGGTGAGACAGATGGATCGCGCGGCAAAGGCGGTGGAGCAATGGAAGCGGGAACGGCCGGACCTGGAGGTGTCGCCAATGCTGGTGCTTGGGCGGCTGAACGAAGCCTCGTCGCTAATCGCCCGCGAGCGCCTCGCCCCGCTGTTTGCCCGTTTCGGACTGCAGGCCGGCGAATTCGATGTGCTGGCGACGCTGCGCCGCTCCGGCCAGCCCTACGCGCTGACACCGACCGCTCTATATGAGGCGACGATGGTGACCTCTGGGGCCATGACCAACCGGCTCGACCGGCTTGAGAAGGCCGGACTGATCCTGCGCGGCCCGCACCCCAACGACCGGCGTGGCATTGTCGTGCAACTGACCGAAAAAGGTCTGGCCTTGATCGACGAAGCCCTGACCGCCCACGTCGCCAACGAGCATGAAATCCTCTCCGGGCTCACCGGCACGGAGCGGGGGGCACTGGCTCAGTTGCTTGGCAAATTGATCGATAGCGCCAGCTGATCGCTCAATTGCGCTCCTCGGGAAAACTCGGGATCGGCATGAAATCGATGCCATCCTCGGCCAAGCTCTTGGCTTCGTCCAACGTCGCCTCGCCATAGATGCCGCGCGCATCGCTCTCGCCGAAATGGATCTTGCGCGCTTCTTCGGCAAACTTGTCGCCGACATAGTCGGCATTCTCGCGCACCTTCTCGGCCATCGCCTTCAGTTGCGCCAAAGCCTGCTTCTGGGTTTCGCCCATGGCCAGCGCAATTGTTTCCTGCTTCCGCGCGGTGGAGACGGCTGGCGCCATCAGCGCCTTTTGCACCTTGTGCGAGCCGCAGCTCGGGCAATCGACGAAGCCGCGCTTCTTCTGCGTGTCGAAATCGTCATTGCTGCGAAACCAGCCCTCGAATTCGTGCTCGTGCTCGCAGATCAAGGCAAAGCGGATCACGAAGCCGCGCCCCTGAGCCGCGGCGCTTCCACTGCGCCGGCATTGACGGCAAAATCACGCGCGTTCTTGAGATTGGGGATTTTCTTACGCGCGGCCGACGACTGCGCCGTGTCGATCTCGGCGATGATCACCTCCGGATCGTCATGGTCGGCCTCGGCGAGAATTCGACCCCATGGGTCGACGATCAGCGAATGGCCATAGGTTTCGCGGCCATCCTCATGCAGGCCACCTTGTGCTGCAGCAACCACATAGGCGCCGTTCTCGATGGCACGGGCTCGCAGCAGCACATGCCAGTGCGCCTCGCCGGTCTGGCGGGTGAAGGCGGCAGGCACCGACAAGAGGTCGGCGCCGGCCATCGCCTCGGCGCGGAACAGCTGCGGAAAGCGTAGATCGTAGCAGACGGCAAAGCCCAGCCTGGCGCCGTCGATCTCGGTGACGACGGCCTCGGTGCCCGGCTCATAGGCGGCGGATTCGCGCCAGCTCTCGCCATTGTCGAGGTCGACATCGAACATGTGGATCTTGTCGTAGGTGGCAAGGGTGGCGCCGTCCGGCCCAAACAGCAGCGCCCGGTTGGCGAGCTTGCCGTCGGTGCGCAGGATGGCGGTAGAGCCAATATGCAGGAAGACGCCGAGTTCGCTGGCGAGCTTGCGCGCGGCCGCCACGACGATGTCCTTGTCTTCCAAGGTGAAGGAAGCAGCCCTGGCTTCCTTGTCGCGGATCAGCGCACCGGTCATTTCCGGGGTCTGGATGTAGGTTGCACCGAGGCCTGCCGCTTCGCGAACCAGCCGTTCGAGATCGACCGCGTTGCGCTCGGGGCTCTCGCCCGAACGCATCTGGATCGCCGCCGCCTTGAAAACACCCATCGTCACGTCCTCTTTGAGCAATTCCAGGAAAAGTGTGTACCGGTTTTCCGTCCGAAATTGCATAAAAACAAAGACATAGAGCGACCCTACGAACCGCTCTTTGTCGTCGAGCCGTTGGCAAGCAGCCTGTCCAGCTGGCCCCGCGCCTCCAATTCGTGGAGGTCGTCGGAGCCGCCGACATGCGTGTCGCCGATGAAAATCTGCGGAAAGGTCGAGCGGCCATGCGCCCGCGAAATCATTTCCTGGCGCAATTCCGGCGAAAACGAAGCATCATGCTCGGTGTAGGCGACGCCCTTGCGGTCGAGCAGCCGCTTGGCCGCCGCGCAATAGCCGCACATCATACGGGTGTAAATCGTCACATCGAGCATCGGTCCGTGCCTTTCCTCGACCTTATATAGTCGCGGACTCGTCGGCCCGAAAGTCCCCCGGCAGGACACGCGCGAAGGTCAGCACATCGACCGCTCCGGCGCCGCCCTTCTTCAGCGCCCTGGCGACCGAGCGCACGGTGGCGCCGGTGGTGTAGACATCGTCGACCAGAAGCACGCGGCGCCCAGTGATCTCGATTTCGGCTTCCGCAGGCACACGGAAGGCGGCGCGGACATTGGCCTCGCGCTCCTGCCGCTCCAGCCCGACCTGCTGGCGCGTGAGCTTGACGCGCCGGACCGCCGAGGGCGAGAAAGGCAGCCCGCTAAGCTGCGCAACCGCCCTTCCCAACTCCGCCGACTGGTTGAACTGCCGGCGAAAGAAGCGCCGCCAGTGCAGCGGCACCGGTACGACGACATCGGCGTCTGCAATTAGCTCAGCGCCGGCGCGCAGCATCCAGCGCGCCATCCATGGCGCCAGATCGGTGCGGTCCTGGTATTTCAGCCCTTGCACCATCTGGCGGGCGACACCGGAATAGGCCACGGCCGCCCGCGCCCGCTCGAACGGCGGCGGATCGGCGATCGCCTCGGCCGACAGGAACCCCTCGCCCATATCGTGGGTGAATGGCGTGCCCATCACCGCGCACCATGGCCGCTCCAGCAGCCTCAGCTTCGGCCAGCAGGCACCGCACAAAACGCCGGGTTGCGAGACGTGCCTGCGACAGCCGGCACAGACCGGCGGGAACAGCATCCGCGCCGGCCAGTCCAACATGGCCAGTTTCAACATGATTTGAGCGAGGCTCTTGATCTCCATCACCGGATCGGCCACGTGGTTTTGTCGTCCGCGCCAGGATATCACTAGACAGACAAACAGGGATGTCTACCGTTGCAGCCGATCATCGATACTGAACTTTGGCTGGTGCGCAAGCGCAGGGCGCTGGCCCACCCCGTAGCCGGCGCGGATTTTCTGATGCGGCGGGCGGCGGAAGACCTTGCCGACCGGCTCGGCGCGGTCGAGCGGAAATTCGGCAAGGCCGCGGTGCTGTTTTGCCAGACGCCGGACGCAACGGACGTGGTCGCTGCAAGCGGCAAGGCAGCGGAGATCGTGCGCGTCGAGGCAGATCCAGCGTTTCTGGACGGCCGGCCAGGGCTGATAGCACCGCTGGAAACAGTGCCGTTCCAGCCGGAAAGCCTCGACCTCGTCGTTTCACTTCTGTCGTTGCAGGCGATGAACGACATTCCCGGCATGCTGGTGCAGATCCGCCGCGCTCTGCGGCCCGACGGGCTTTTCCTCGGCGCCTTTGCCGGCGCCGGCACGCTTTCCGAATTGCGCGAAAGCCTGCTCGCCGCCGAGACCGAGCTCTATGGCGGCGCCAGCCCGCGCGTCATCCCCTTCACGGATGTTCGCGATGCCGGCGCATTGCTGCAGCGCGCCGGACTGGCGCTGCCGGTGGCCGACGTCGAAACTGTGACGGCGCGTTACGATACTCTTTTCGACCTCACGGCCGATCTCAGGGCGATGGGCGAAACCAGCGCGCTGACCGATCGCAGCCGGCGACCGGGAGCGCGAAAGCTTTTTACCCGTGCCGCCGAACTCTATGCCGAACGCTTTTCGGACGCTGATGGCCGCATCAGGGCAAGCTTTTCCATCGTCTGGATGTCGGGCTGGGCGCCCGATGCATCGCAGCAAAAGCCCTTGAAACCGGGCTCGGCGAAGGTCTCGCTGAAGACAATACTGGAAGATCCCGGCGGGCGGTGACGACGCTCCGGATCAGTGCTCGGCGAAGGCATTGGCAAGCTTGCTGTTGGTATCACTGAACAAAAACTGGATCGCGGTGGTGACCTTGCCGATGCCGCCGACGATGGCAAGCGACAGCACGGCGACGATCAGGCCATATTCAACGGCCGTGGCGCCTGTTTCGTCCTGCAAAAATCGGCGCAGCAATGGCTTCATGATGGTCGATCCCTCTCATCCCCGACCATATCGCCGACCTGTTAAGAAAGGTTAACGGCACAAGCTTAACAGGCTGTGAAATGGGCCTGCGTTGAGGAAGTTCTCAAGCTGGTGTCGACCTTGTTGGTCAGCAGTCGCCGCTGCGTTGGCCGTCGGCGCGGATGATGCAGACTGAGCTCGGTGAGGGCTGCAGCACGCTTCTGCGCAGCGTATAGGTGGCCCGCGAGCCGATCGAACCCGTGCTCATCGGGTCGAGACCGCCTGCAAGAGCATCGCGGCTGGATGATCGCGTCTGGTTGTCCAGCACGGGGACCGCAATCAGCGCCAGCGCCACTGCGGCCGAGCCGAACAACAGCGTGACGCGCAATATGCCGACGCCGGCGGCGCGAAAGCTGCGATCCGGCCGGATCGAGTCCCATTCCCTGTCGAGGCTCATGCAATCGCTCCCCGCGAACCCGCTTTGCCGCAATTTTTCACGACGAGATAAATCTTCCATTAACGCTGGCTAGATCAGACCGCGAAATGGCTTTGTATCACAACAGGTCGATGAGGAACTGGATCAGCGGCGCGTCGGCCGGCGGCATCGGATAGTCGCGCATCTGCTTTGGCCGCACCCATTTCAACGCCTGCCCTTCCCTCGGCTGCGCGATGCCGCGAAAGCGGCGGCAGACGAAGAGCGGCATGAGGAGATGGAAATCATCATAGGAATGGCTGGCGAAGGTGAGCGGCGCCAGGCAAGGAATGTCGGTCTCGATGCCGATTTCTTCCTGCAGTTCGCGGATCAGGCATTGTTCCGGCGTCTCGCCTGGCTCTAGCTTACCGCCGGGAAATTCCCACAGGCCGGCAAGCTGTTTGCCCTCGGGTCGCTGCGCCAGAAGCACCCGCCCATCGGTATCGACCAGCGCGCACGCGGCGACCAGCAGCAGGCGTTTGCCGGTGATCTCGCTCATGCGCCCGGCGGCCGGCGATAGTGGTAGCGATAGACTTCGTCGAAGCCCAGCGAGCGATAGAGCGCCAGCGCCGGCGCATTGCCGGCCTCGACCTGCAGCCAGGCTTCGCGAGCGCCACGCAGCCTCGCCCATTTCAGCGCCGACAGGATCAGGTTGCGGCCATGGCCCTGATTGCGCGCCGACTTGGCGGTGGCGATCTCGAACAGGCCGGCAAGATCGCCGTCATGGACGCAGATCAGCACCGCCAGCGGGTCGGCCCCTTCCTCCAGCGCAAACAGTCCGACCTCGGGTTGGATGGCGCCGATGATTTCCGAAAGACCCGGCCGCAGCGATGCATCCGAGCCGCTGACCTTGAGCGACGCGCCGAGAAAGCGGCTGATATCCTTCAGCGGAATCTGGTCCATGGCCGGCGCCAGTTGCGCGTCCGCCAGCGGCAGCCGCATCACCAGGGATTCGTCGAATGTGCTCCAGCCCTCATTGTCGAGATGCTTGGCCAGGTCCGGCCCCGACAGCGGCGAGATGCGGAAGGTCAGCGGCCTGCCATAGGCGTCGAAGCGCCGGCTGGCGCGGCCGATGCGCTCGGCAATGTGCTGGGTGTCGCCGGGATCGAGCGGGTTGACCGAGTTCAGCCGTTTGGCCGGATGACCGGCCGTCAGCCGCACCACCCAGGTGCCGTCATAATGGACGGCCGCAGCCGGCCAGGCGCGAAAACCCGCCGCCTCGTAGCGGCGCACGATGGCGAGCATGCTTGCCGGATGCCTGGAAGCCAACTCCATCAGCTCCGGTAATCGCCATTGATGGCGACATATTCCTTGGTGAGGTCGCAGGTCCACACCGTCGCCTTGCCGCGGCCGATACCGATATCGGCGCGGATGCGGATGTCGTCGCGCTTCATATAGGCCGAGGTCGCTTCCTCGGAGTAGCCTGGGTCGCGTTCGCCCTCATGCGCCAGACGGTTGTCGCCGAACCAGATCGACAGCCGGTCGCGATCGGCCGGCTCGCCGGCCTTGCCGACGGCCATGACGACGCGGCCCCAATTGGCGTCCTCGCCGGCAACCGCCGTCTTGACCAGCGGCGAATTGGCGATGGACAGCGCGATGCGCTTGGCCGAGCGCGCCGATTTGGCGCCGGTAACGGTGACTTCGACCTGCTTGCGGGCGCCCTCGCCGTCGCGCACCACTTGCAGCGCCAGCGATTTGAGCACCTTGCCCAGCGCCCGGCGGAACGCGCCGAGACGCGCATCCTTGGGATCGCTGATGGCGGGCGCGCCGCGCTTGGCAGCGGCTCCGGTGGCGAACAACAGCAGCGTGTCGCTGGTCGAGGTGTCGCTGTCGACGGTGACGGCGTTGAAGGTCTTGGCCGTGCCGCGCGACAACAAGTCCTGCAGCACGGGGGCGGCGATCGGCGCATCGGTGGCGATGAAGGACAGCATAGTCGCCATATCGGGCGCGATCATGCCGGCGCCCTTGGAGATGCCATTGATGATGACGTCGGTGTCGCCGAGCTTGACCGTCGCTGTCGCCACTTTCGGATAGGTGTCGGTGGTCATGATGGCCTTTGCCGCCTCGGCCCACAGATCCGGCTTGCCGTCCTTGACCAGTCCGGCGAGCAAATGGCTGAATTTGGTGGTGTCGAGCGGCTCGCCGATTACCCCGGTAGAAGCGAGGAACACTTCGCCTGGCGTGCAACCTGCGGCCTTGGCCGCGGCCTCGCCGGTCAGTTGGGTGGAGGCGCGGCCCTTCTTGCCGGTGAAGGCGTTGGCGTTGCCGGAATTGACGACCAGCACCCGCGCCTTGCCGGCGCCAAGGTTCTCGCGGCAGAAGTCGACCGGCGCCGAGGGGCATTTCGACTTCGTGAACACGCCGGCAACCGCTGTGCCGGCATCGAAGACCATGGCCAAGAGGTCGGTACGGTTCTTGTACTTGATCCCGGCCTCTGCGGTGGCGATGCGCACGCCCTCAATGGCAGGCATTTTGGGATATTTCTTCGGCGCGAGCGGCGAAATCGTTGCGGACATTGGAGACCTCGGGCGACGGAAAAACGCTAGGCGAAGGCCGGTTTGCCCGATACCACGGCCCGGCGCAAGGGCGTTTTCTTGGCCGCCGCTGTCGGCAAGCCACCAGGGATTAAGCTTGCATTTCAAATCCGTTGGCGTCACCGGGGCCTCTGGCGTTATGATATCGGCCATGGGCAGGCTGGTGATCTTGGCGGTGGCGTTTATGGGGCTTTTGCTCCTGAGCGCCGATGCGCAGCCGGAACGGCGCGTGGCGCTGGTCATCGGCAATGGCACCTATGCCGAAGCCGGCACGCTCACCAATCCGGTCAACGATGCCCTCGATATTGCCGGCAAGCTGCGCTCGATCGGCTTCGACGTCATCGAGGGCAACGATCTCGGCAAGCGCGAACTCGAGCGCAAGATCGGCGAATTTTCCGATGCGCTCGAAGGTGCGGGCGTCGGGCTTTTCTATTACGCCGGCCACGGCCTGCAGGTGGAAGGGCGCAACTACATCGTGCCGGTCGACGCCCGGCTCGACATGCCGGTCAAGCTGCAGCTCGAAGCCGTGCCGATCGACGAAGTCCTCGACATCATGGAGCAGCAGACCAAGGTCAGCCTGGTTTTCCTCGACGCCTGCCGCAACAATCCCTTTGCCCGCAGCCTGAGCCGCACCGCCGCCACGCGCTCGGCAACGGCGCTTGCCGGTCTGGCGCAGTTCGATTCGACGCGCGGCTCCTTCATCGCCTTCTCGACGGCGCCAGGCGCTGTCGCCATGGACGGCACCGGACGCAATTCGCCGTTCGCCGCCGCCCTGCTGCGGCACATGGCCGAGCCCGGCCAGAGCATCAACGACATGATGATCGCGGTGCGCCGCGACGTGGTCTCCGAAACCCGCGAGGGACAGCGCCCATGGGAACAGGGTTCGCTGCTCGAACGGTTTGAGTTTGTGCCCGGCGGCGAAACGGTCGCACAGCCGAAGCCCGCCGTCCCCCCGGCGCCCGAAACAAAGGTTGCGGCACTCGAACGGTCTGTAGGCGACGACAAGACCGCAATCGAGAAATTCCTGCGCGACGACTATCTTGCGCCCGATGCCGCGGCCATCGGCGAGACCGTCAAGCGGCTCTATGCGCCTTCCGCCACCATCTTCGGCACGCGCTATGACAGCGACGCCGTCGTCAAGCTCAAGACGGACTGGTTCGCGCAATTTGCATCCTGGTCGTTCAGTCTCGAGCCCGGCAGCCTCAATGTGACGCGGCAGGGCGAGAACCGCGCCGAAGCCGTGTTCGCGATGAGCTACGACTATATGTCGAAAGACAAATCGGCGGCGCGCATGACCGGCAAGGCACGAGTCACGCTTGGGCTGGTGAAGAGCGACGGCCAGTGGCGGATCGCCTCGGAAACCTCGCAAGCGATGAACTGAAAATCCCCGCGCAGGGCGAACGTGAGGCCTGCTTCTACAAGCGCTGGAAACGGGCCGTTTCGTTTGCCTGCCAGCTCACCTATATTGCCGGCGAGATTGTTGGCCAGGATTGCCGGCGAGATTGTTGGCGAGGACAGACATGGGCGAGGATCCGGCGCGCAGATCGATCGGGGCGCGGCGCAACCCAGACAGCGCCGAGGCCATTCTCGAGGCCGCGGAGGCGGTGCTGGTCGAGGCCGGCTATGCCGGCTTCTCCATAGAGGCCGTGGCGCGGCGGGCGCGCGCCGGCAAACCCACGATCTATCGCTGGTGGCCGAGCAAGGCGGCCCTGCTGTTAGAGGTCTACAAGCGGCAAAAGCGTGTCGACGTCCCCGATACCGGCAGTCTCGAAGACGACCTCGTCGGTTTCCTGAGGAACCTCTTCGCGCATTGGCGCGACACATCCTCGGGCAGCGTATTCCGCTCGCTGATCGCCGAGGCCCAGTCGGACGAAGCGGCGGCCGCGGCCCTGACTGGCTATGCCGATGGGCGCGTGTCCCACACCGCTCGGATCATCGAGCGCGCCAAGGCGCGCGGCGAGGTTGCGGCCGACATCGACGCAGCGCTGGTCGCCGACCTCATCGCTTCCTATGCCTGGAAACACCTTTTGACCAACCGGCTGGACGAAGATGAGGCGACAATCCGTGCCACTGCCCGCTATGTGATGTCAGGCATCTCCCGCAATTGAAAAGGGCGCCGAACGGCGCCCTTTGCGTGTTTTTTCGGTGCCGGCCTTACTTGCCGGCTTCCATCGTGTCGACGGCCTTCTTCAGATTGGCGTCGGGGATTTCGACCTTGGCGGCGCCGCGCAGCTGCTTGACCAGTGCGAAATACTTGTCGCGGATCACCGCCTGCTTGGCCTGGTCCTTGACGTCGTCGAAGGCCGGCGGCTGTTTGGTGCGCTTGTCCTCGAGCTTGATGACATGCCAGCCGAATTGCGTTTGCACCGGCTCCTTGGTGTATTTGCCGATTTCGAGCGCAACTGCCGCCTTGTCGAATTCCGGCACCATCTGCCCCGGGCCGAACCAGCCGAGATCACCGCCATTGGTCTTGCCCGAGGGATCGCTGGTATGCTCGTTGGCGAGCTTCTGGAAGTCGGCACCGCCATCGAGCTGCTTGATAATCGCCTCGGCCTCTTCCTTCGTCTTCACGAGGATGTGACGGGCATGAATCTCATTGACCGGCGGCGTGCTGGCGATTTCCTGATCGTAGCGGGCGCGCACCTCGGCATCGGTAACCTTGTCGACGACGCCCTTCTCGACCATCTCGCCATGCAGCGCGCGCTGCTGCAGGAACGCCATGCGGCGCTGGAATTCGGGATCCTTGTCGAGCCCAGTAGCGACCGCCTGGGCGGCCATGACGCGGATTTCGATGGCCGCCGAAAGGGCGGCGGCGCGGCGCTGCTCGGGTGGCAACTGCGAGAACTGCTGCGACAGCTCGCCCTCGGCAAGCCCAAGGTCCGCCTCGGTCAGCTTCTGGCCATTGACGGTAGCGATAACGGCGTTCGGATCGACGGGGGCTGCCGCCGGCGCTGCTGCGGCATCGGCCGGGGCGGGAGCGGCTTCCTGGGCCATCAGCGGAGACAGCGACAGGGCCGACAGGCCGAAAGCCAAGCCAAGGCTGGCGAGCGACGCACGGCGAAACAGTAAGGACATCAAGATTAACTCCAAGGGGGGATTGGTAGGGCTTGCAGATCAGCCGGATTGTGGCGGAATTTGGCGCTGCCCATAGGGCTAACGCGGCGTTGACATCAGTTGAGCCCCCTCTTATCTGTCCAACGACTTTGCGTCCAGAACCGTTTTCCGGGCGCTTTTTGTGTTTGTCCGCGTTTCACGCGGAATTGATGGGGCCGGCCGGCGCTCATCTCAAAATTGAGAATTCTATCGAAAGGACCATCGGATGGTCAGTCTCGGCGGTCTCGCCCGTAAGGTTTTCGGTTCCTCCAACGATCGTCGCGTAAAATCGACCCGGCCGCGTGTCGAGGCGATCAACGCCATGGAAAACGAGATGCGGGCGCTGTCCGACGCCGAGCTTCAGGCCCGCACGGAAAAATTCCGCCAGGATATCGCCAACGGCGCCACGCTCGATGACCTGCTGGTGCCGGCCTTCGCCACCGTCCGCGAGGCATCCCGCCGCGTGCTCGGCATGCGCCCGTTCGACGTGCAGCTGATCGGCGGCATGGTGCTGCACAATGGCGGCATCGCCGAAATGCGTACCGGCGAGGGCAAGACCCTGGTCGCCACCCTGCCCGTTTATCTCAACGCGCTTGCCGGCAAGGGCGTCCATGTCGTCACCGTCAACGACTACCTTGCCACCCGCGACTCCGAATGGATGGGCCGCGTCTACAAATTCCTCGGCCTCTCGGTCGGCGTCATCGTCCATGGCCTGTCCGACGAGGAACGCCGCGTCGCCTACGCGTCCGATGTTACCTATGCCACCAACAACGAGCTCGGCTTCGACTATTTGCGCGACAACATGAAGTATGAGCGCGCGCAGATGGTGCAGCGCGGCCACAATTACGCGATCGTCGACGAAGTCGATTCCATCCTGGTCGACGAGGCGCGCACGCCGCTGATCATTTCCGGTCCGCTCGAGGACCGTTCGGAAATGTACAACACCATCGATGCCTTCATGCTGCAGCTCGGCCCAGCCGACTACGAGATCGACGAGAAGCAGAAGACCTCGATCTTCACCGAGGAAGGCACCGAGAAGCTGGAAAACCTGCTGCGCGCGGCCGGCCTGCTCAAGGGCGAGTCGCTCTATGACGTCGAGAACGTCGCCATCGTCCACCACGTCAACAACGCGCTGAAGGCGCACCGGCTGTTCCAGAAGGACAAGGACTACATCGTCCGCAACGACGAGATCGTCATCATCGACGAATTCACCGGCCGCATGATGCCGGGCCGCCGCTATTCGGAAGGCCTGCACCAGGCGCTCGAAGCCAAGGAGCATGTGGCGATCCAGCCGGAAAACCAGACGCTGGCATCCGTCACCTTCCAGAACTATTTCCGTCTCTACAAGAAACTGTCCGGCATGACCGGCACGGCGCTGACCGAGGCCGAGGAGTTCGGCAACATTTACGGCCTCGAAGTCACCGAGATCCCGACCAATCTGCCGGTCATCCGCAAGGACGAGGACGACGAGGTCTACCGGACGGTCGAGGAGAAGTACAAGGCGATCGTCAAGGAGATCAAGGAAGCGCGCGCCAAGGGCCAGCCGACGCTGGTCGGCACCACCTCCATTGAAAAATCCGAGCAGCTGGCCGAGCGCCTGCGCAAGGAAGGGTTCAAGGATTTCGAGGTGTTGAACGCCCGCCACCACGAGCGCGAGGCCGCCATCGTCGCCCAGGCCGGCAAACCCGGCGCCATCACCATCGCCACCAACATGGCGGGACGCGGCACCGACATCAAGCTCGGCGGCAACGCCGAGATGCGCATCGAGGACGAACTGGGCGACATGCCTGCTGGTCCCGAGCGAGAGGCGCGCGAAAAGGAAATCATTGCCGATGTCGAGCGCCTGAAGGAAAAGGCGCTAGCCGCCGGCGGCCTCTACGTGCTCGCCACCGAGCGCCATGAATCGCGCCGCATCGACAACCAGCTCCGCGGCCGCTCCGGCCGCCAGGGCGACCCCGGCCGTTCGAAATTCTTCCTGTCGCTGCAGGACGATCTGATGCGCATCTTCGGCTCCGAGCGCATGGACGGCATGCTGCAGAAGCTTGGCCTCAAGGAAGACGAGGCCATCATCCATCCGTGGATCAACAAGGCGCTGGAAAAGGCGCAGAAGAAGGTCGAAGCGCGCAACTTCGACATCCGCAAGAACCTGTTGAAATACGACGACGTCTCGAACGACCAGCGCAAGGTGGTGTTCGAGCAGCGCATCGAATTGATGGACGGCGAAGGCCTGTCCGAGACGATCGCCGAGATGCGCGAAGGCGTCATCGAGGAGATCGTCACCAAGAACATCCCCGAAAACGCCTATGCCGAGCAGTGGAACGTCGCCGGCCTCAAGGCCGAGGTCGCCGAATTCCTCAATCTCGACCTGCCGGTCGAGGACTGGGTCAAGGAAGAAGGCATTGCCGAGGACGACATCCGCGAGCGCCTGACCAAGGCCGCCGACGCCGCCGCCAAGGAGCGCGCCGAGCGCTTCGGCCCCGACGTGATGAGCTATGTCGAACGCTCGGTGGTGCTGCAGACGCTCGATCATCTGTGGCGCGAGCACATCGTCAACCTCGACCATCTGCGTTCGGTCGTCGGCTTCCGCGGCTACGCCCAGCGCGATCCGCTGCAGGAATACAAGAGCGAGGCGTTCGAGCTGTTCCAGGCGCTGCTCGGCAATCTGCGCCAGGCCGTCACCGCGCAATTGATGCGCGTCGAACTGGTCCGCCAGGCCGCCGAAGCGCCGCCGCCCGAAGCGCCTGAAATGTTCGGCAGCCACATTGACGGCACCACGGGCGAGGACGATTTTGAGGGTGGCGAGACCGCACTTCTGGTCCGCCAGGAGAGCAACGCCATTGTCGCTCCTGAAGACCGCGATCCGAACAACCAGGCGACCTGGGGCAAGATCGGCCGCAACGAAGCCTGCCCCTGCGGCTCAGGCAAGAAATACAAGCACTGCCATGGCGCGTTTGCTTGATCATTAGGTCGGCGGGACAGCACCCCCCTCTGGCCTGCCGGCCATCTCCCCCTCAAGGGGGGAGATCAGCAGCTTCGGCGCCGTAACTTCTTTCAATTTCGACAATTGGCGAAAGCCACAGTGACAGCCAATCTCCCCCCTTGAGGGGGAGATGTCCGGCAGGACCGAGGGGGCGCGAAGGATCGCGACCTCTCGGTCCAACCCTCGTCAAAACCTCACAACAACCCCGAATCGCGCGCCGCCGCCGTCGCCTCGCCGCGCGACACCGCATCCAGCTTGCCCAGCACCGCCGAGACATGGTGATCGACCGTCTTTGGCGAAATCGTCAATTGCTCGGCGATCCGCTTGTTGGAGAGGCCGCGTTCGATCAGCTGCAGCACCTGCATCTGGCGCAAGGTGAGGCCGGCGAGGTTGGCGCGCGTCGAGCGGCGCGGGCCGCGGGCGATGCCGCCAACGCCGTTCTTGCGCATGATATCGCGCAGGCGCTGGGCTGCCGGCCTTGCCCCCAGGCCGTCGAAAATATCCAATGCCAGCCGCTGCCCCTCGTCGTCGCCGAGGATGAGCGCCAGTCCGCGCTCGTATGGCGCATTCAATTCGGCCCAGAGTGCAGAAGCCGAACGCCAGTCGCCGGTTAGAAGCAGCCGGTATGGTGTCGCCATGTCGGCGGTGTCGCCGGCCGGCATATCGGGAGAGAGCAATGTTCGCCACAGCGCCAGCTCCCCGACATGGGCACGCGAGCGCACCGGCGTTTCGGCGCGGGTGATCAGCGCCAGCGCCTCTTGCCTGTCGGCCAGGCCCAGCCATGCCTGCTCCGCTATCAAGGCCGCATAGGAGCTCAGCATCTGCAGGTCGCCGCCGCTTCCGACCAGGCGCGCCATTTCGGCGAACAGCGGCTCGGCCGAGGGATCGCCGCGCCTCAGGCGCAGTTTCGCCAGTGCCAGCAGCGCCGGAAACCGGCCCACGGTGGTTGTCCGCTCATTGTCGATGACATCGCTTGCCGTCGCGGCGGCCTCATCCCATTGGCCCTGACGCAGTTGCACATCGGCCAGCATGCCCCTGAGATAGTCGCGCCAGGTGCCGAGGTCGTTTTCGGTGCAATAGTGGATGCCGCTCTCCAGCACCGGACGCGCCACGTCGTAGCTCATCTGGGTGATCTCGAAACAGGCGCGGTTGGTGAAGGCGCGCGCGGCATGTTCCTGGAAATTGCCTTGGAGCGCAATCTCAAGGCTTTGGTCGAGGCGCAGGCGTCCGGCATCCGGATTGAGCCACTGCTCGACGCAGCCGACATTGTTGAGAGCATGCGAGGCGATGTCGGGACGGTTCATGCGCGCAGCCAGCGCCGCTGCCTTCTCGCCATAGAACAGCGTGTCCTCCACCCTCTCCGAAAGCATCGCCAGATGCGAAAGGTTCGAATAGGCCATGGCGAGTTCGGGACCGGCGGGAGCCGCTTCCAACATAGCCACAGCCTCGGCGCCGAAGGCGGCCGCCGCCTCGCGGTCATCGCCCATTTCGCTCAGCCGGGAGAGCCATCTCAGGCTGTCGCCCTCCTTCAGCCTGTTGCCGTCTGCCTGATGCAACCGGCGCGCCTGTCCCTGCGCTGCAAGCGCATCATCGATCTTGCCGATGAGATGGCACTCGAAGGCATGACTTTCGTAGAGCGCGGCGCGCTCGATCACCGGCAGGCTGTCGGCCTGCTGCAGGGCGATCTCGTAATAGCCGGCGGCATCGCGATGGGCGCCGACGCGCGACGCCTCGCGCGCGGCGATTGGCGCAAGTTCGCGCACCGCCGCCAGATTATGCGCCTCGACCGCATGATGCACCAGGCGGCCTGTGGAGACGTCGCCATTTTCGAGCAGTGCCGCCAGCGCACGCTGGTTGAATTGCCGCCTGTGCGACGTCGTCAGCATCATCTCGATGGCGCGCCGCGCGATGTCGTGCCGGAAGGCGTAGCCGTCGCCCAGATCGTCGAGCAGGCCGTTGGCGACACACTCGGCCAGCTGGCCGGCGCTGGCGACGCCGCACAGGCCCTGCAGAGCCCAGACGTCGGCGCGGCGCGGAAACACCGACACCGCGTCGAGCATTGCGCGGGCGCCTGGCGACAGCCGTTCAGCCCGCGCCAACACGGCGTCGCGCACGCTTGCCGGCAGCGCCGTTTCGTTTTCCGCCGACAGCAATTCGGTGACGAAGAAGGCATTGCCGGCGGTCGCCCGGTAGATGGCGTCGCCGTCGCGTCCGGCCGCATCGGCGAGCGACAGCACGGCCGCCTCGCTGAGCAGCGGCACGTCCATGCGCGCCACGCTGCCGGTCGGGATTTCGCCAAGGGCGCGGCGCACGCGCATCTGTCCTTCGCTGCGGTCGGTGCGCGCCGTGAGCAACAGCAGGATGTGGGTGTTGACGATACGCCGGCCGAGGAAGCGCACGAAATCGAGCGTCGCATCGTCGGCCCAGTGCAGGTCTTCGATCACCAGCAGGCTCGGTCCCTTGGCCGCAAAGGCGTCGAGCGCATCGGAAAACAGCGGCAGTCTCTGCCCATGCCGGGCGTCGATTGCGCGCGGCAGCGCCCATTGCGCCTCACGGGCCAGATCGTAGAGCGGCCCCAGCGGATCTGGGATCGACAGGTCCTCGCAAGCGCTGCGCAACATTGCCGCGCTTTGCCCGACACGGGCCGCGAATGCCTCAACAAGCGCCGTCTTGCCGGCGCCGGCCTCCCCGGCCAGCACGGCGATGCGGCCATGGCCGCGTATTGCATCGCCAAGCAGGCTCTCCAACTGCTGCAGCTGCATCTGCCGTTCCAGAAGCATCATTGTCATCGTCTCACAGGATCGGAGTTTTCCCACCATGGCGGGCCGCTCACGATTAGCCCGTGAAGAAAGCGCCGCAATGTGACTTTGCACACATTGCCGTGCCTCTTTCCACAAAGAACGACGCCAATATAGGGAATCGTCCCGCCAAATATGGGGAATCGTTCCGATGCGCGGGCCGGGCCGGCGTGGTCAACGTCCAGCAGCGCTCCGATCGAGCGTGAACCAATGGAAAAGGAAACCTTCCATGCCTCGCTACCTGATTGAACGCACATTTCCGGACGGCCTCAACATTCCGATGACCGACATCGGCGCCAGCGCGGTGGGCGGCGTCGTCATGCGCAATGCCGAAAAGGGCGTCACCTGGATCCAGTCCTTCGTCACGCCCGACAAGAAGCACAGCTTCTGCATCTACGACGCGCCGACGCCCGAAGCGATCCGCAGCACCGCTCAGAAAAACTCGCTGCCGGTCGACAAGATCACGGAGGTGCGGGTTCTTGACCCTTACTTTTACCTCTGATCCTGCGTTCGGTCGCCACGATGATGAGCATCAAACTGTCCTTCGCGGCCATGGCGAACTGCCTGATGGCCTGCCGCTCGGTGGAATCGGGCCTGTCCTGGGAAAGACCGGCCACTCCGTGCTCGGCCGTCTATGGCGGTTCGCGTCGAAGCTGCCTGCGTATCTGTCTGAAAGGCGGCGCCTGCCGCCGGAAGGCGACTATCTGAGGCGCGACATCGGGCTCTCGGAGCGAGAGATCCCGCATGAGTATTGGCAATACTATTTTTGGGATCGTTGATTTTGCACGGTTTTTAAGGGCTGCGGCCAAAGCCCGGCAACGGAAGCCGCATCGCATGAACCGGGACGGACAAACCAAATCCTAAACCAACGCCGCAGCGTTTCGGGCAGCCTGATCGGCCGCCGTCGCCTTAAGCGTCAACAAACGGACGGAAGACCATGACCATAACTCTTTGGACGACACGCTTCGCGGCTTTCGCCGCCATCTCGATCGCGGCGGGTGCGGCCGCCCAGGCGCACGACGCCAATCCGCTGGCCGAAAAGGTGCGCGCCGCCAACAGCCGCTTCGAAAATGTGGCAGCCGCCACTGCCGAAGGCTATGCCCCCATCCCTTGCGCCAGCGGCATCACCGGCGGCGCCATGGGCATCCACTATGTCAACGGCGCCTATCTCAAGGACGATGCCGTCGATGTCGCCAAGCCCGAAGCGGTGATGTACGAGCCGACGGCCGACGGCAGCCTGAAGCTGATAGCGGTCGAATACATCACCTCGAAGGGCCCGGCCTCGCTCGAAGGCCAGCTGTTCAACTTCAACAGCGCCCCCAATCGCTACGGCCTCGGCCCGTTCTACGAACTGCACGTCTGGGCATGGAAACAGAACCCGACGGGCGCCTTTGCCGACATGAACCCGAACGTGTCGTGCGACGCCATGAAGGGGATGTAACGCCTCACATGTGACACCTCGGGCACCGGACATCCGGTGCCTGGCCATCCCCCTTGGCGGGGGAGGGGCGAGCGAAACGCCGACCGGCTCCCCAGTCTTCCCCGGCGTTCGCTCGCCTTTTATTATGCCCCGGCATACGATGACGCACCTTGCACACGCGGCCGTCCTTGGCCCCTCGGCGCACCCGCACCTGCCCACCCTTTCTTAAGGTGTTTCGGATACATCGAAAGCTTGGAAACAGGCGGAAAACGGAGAGACATCGGGGTGCGCTTTTCCGCGGCGACGACGGCCGGGCGGTTCTTGCCGCAGCGCTTGGCGTTGCGCATGGGGCCGCTGCTTGGCCGGATCGATGCGGTGCTGTTCACCGCCGACGAGCGCGGCGAAGCCGGGCGCATGTCGCTGATCGCCTTTGCCATCCGCATCGTCAGCGCCGTCATCGCCTTCATCAGCCAGGTTCTGATGGCGCGCTGGATGGGCTCGTTCGAATACGGAATCTTCGTCCTCGTCTGGGTGACGATGGTCATCGTCGGCAACCTCGCCTGCCTCGGCTTCCACACTTCGGTGATCCGCTTCATCCCCGAATACCGCGAACGCAACATGCTCGCCGAACTGCGCGGCATCGTGGTCGCCAGCCGCCTGTTCGTGCTGATTGCCTCGACCGCGATCGCCGGGCTTGGCGCACTGGGCGTCTGGCTGTGCGCGAACTGGATCGAGAGCTACTATGTAATGCCCTTCATCCTCGGCCTGTTCTGCCTGCCGATGATCGCCATGGGCGATCTGCTGCAAGGCCAGTCACGCGCCAATTCCTGGGCGTTGTTTGCGTTGTCGCCGACCTATCTGGTGCGGCCGGTGCTGATCCTGGCGCTGATGGCGCTGATGCTGGCAATGGGCTATGCGCCCGACGCCAGGACAGCCATCTTCGCTTCGATCGCCGCCACCTACGCCACCACGCTCGGCCAGCTCATCGGCGTGACCACACGCATGGGCAGGAATATCCCGGCCGGGCCGATGAAGGTGCATTTCGCCGAGTGGTTCATCGTCTCGCTGCCGATCTTCCTGGTCGAGAGCTTCTTCTTCCTGCTCACCAACGCCGACGTGCTGATGGTCGGCGCCTATCTCCAGCCCAATGACGTCGCCGTCTATTTCGCCACCGTCAAAACGCTGGCGCTGGTGCATTTCGTCTATTTCTCCGTCAAGGCCGGCGTCGCCCAGCGTTATGCGCAGTTCACCCATGGCGAACCGGAAAAGCTCGCCGCCTTCGCCCGCGAGACCGTGTCATGGACGTTCTGGCCGTCGCTGCTGATGGCGCTGCTGGTCCTGGCGCTCGGCGAACCGATGCTGGTGCTGTTCGGGCCCGAATTCACCGCCGGCTATCCGCTGCTGTTCCTGCTTGTGTTCGGCGTCGTGGCGCGCGCCGCCGTCGGCCCTTGCGAAAGCCTGTTGACGATGAGCGGCAACCAGAACATCTGCGCCGCCGTCTATGCAATGACGCTGGCCTTCAACATCGGCCTCAACGTGGTGCTGATCCCGCTCTTTGGCCTGTGGGGGGCGGCGATCGCCACCAGCCTCGCCATGGTCTTCGAGGCCAGCGCCCTGTCCTTCACCGTCTGGCGCAAGCTCCGCATCGTCATGCTGATCTTCGTGCCCGCTGCCGAGGGAGCCGCCTGATGGCCGCCATCCCGCTGATCGAGGAAACCAGCGGCGGCCCGGCCGGCGCAATGGTGTCGGGCCTTGCCGGCCTGGCGCGCGACGCCGATCCGGCGCATCTCGAGATCCTCGCCAACAACCGGCCGCTGCGCAAGCTGGCGATCTATCCGGCTTCGGCCGGCTTCGAACTGGTCGAGGAACTCGACTATCTGTGCACCCGCACGATCGAGCCCAACGTCTTCTTCAACCCGCGCTTTCTGGCGCCGGCCATGCCCCGGCTGGAAGATCGCGAGGTCAAGCTGGCGGTGATCCGCGACGGCGACGAATACCGCAACCGGCTACGCCTGCTGGTGCCGTTCTCGGTCGAACGGCCGGCCGTGCCGCTCGGCGTTCCGGTGATGCGCACCTGGTCGAGCCCGTTCGGCCCGATCGGCACGCCGCTGGTCGACCATGACGACCCGATCGGCGTCGTCGAGGATTTCTTCGGCATGCTGTCGCGGCCGCATCTGAAGCTGCCGAAGGTCTTCGTGCTGCCCGACATGCGCCTCGACGGCCCGTTGGCCAGCGTGCTGGCCACCGTTGCCGAGACGCGCGGCCTGACAATGGTCACCACCGGCAAGGCGGACCGGCCGGTGCTCGAAAGCACCCTCGACGGCGAGGCCTATTTGAAAGCATCGCTGCGCGCGCACCACTACCGCGAATTCCGCCGCCTGAAACGGCGCCTGGGGGATCTCGGCAGGCTGGAACATATCGTGGCGCGGGGACCGGACGAAATCCGCCACGCCATCGAAAGTTTCCTGACGCTGGAGGCGGCCGGCTGGAAGGGCCGCGAGCGCACCGCCATGGCCATCGACCGCTACCGCGCCGCCTTTGCCCGCGAAGCCGTGCACCGGCTGGCCGAGCACGACATGTGCCGCATCCATTCGCTGACGCTGGACGGCCGCACGATCGCCTGCCTGGTCGTCTTCGTCGAGGCCGGCGTCGCCTACACCTGGAAGACCGCCTATGACGAGACGCTGGCGACCTATTCGCCGGGCACGCTGCTGATGATCGAGGTGACCAGGCAGCATCTCGACGACCCCAACATCATGATGACCGATTCCTGCGCCGTGCCCGACCACCCGGTGATGAGCCGGCTGTGGAGCGAGCGCAAGCCGATGGGCTCGCTGGTGATCGGGCTGACGCCGGATGCCGACCGCCTCGCCCGCCAGGCCGCCTCGCAGCTGCATCTCTACCGCGAAACCCGCAACATGGCCCGCCTGCTGCGCAATCGCGTGAAGAGTTTGCTGGGACGGCGATAGAGCCGATGGCCTGCGCGTTGTTATAGTGGCGGAGCGCGACCGGGCTTCTTGATCTGAGACTTTGTAGTAATCGCGGCAGCTGGCGGTTCCGGTTTTTGGACCGGCGGGAGGGGGGCTGGAATTGGGGGGCTATCGGGCGCCTTGGGAGCGCTGGTGCCGACTTTGACCAACATGGCAGAAATCTTCCACTGCCGGTCGATAGGAGCGAAAACAAGTTCGAAGTTTAGCTGCATCGCGGCAGAGGGAAAAAACCCTGCCATATGCAGCATGCCGTTGGATTCGATTTGCGGCATCAACGTCAATTGCGGCTCGAGCACGGCTACACCGCTGAGATCAAGCCCTTCGTTGCGCTGCTTCGCGAAAATCTCACCCAGCCGAGCAGGGTTGTTGGCTTGAAAGTCCGGGGCGCCAAGCTCACGCAGCACGGAATAATTTCCGGTCCTGTTTGCATGGTCGAGTGCCAGCAATGTGGACCTGACCAAGATCAGGACGCCATTGTGGTCGATGTCCGCCGGTTTTGGGGCGTCGGACACCTTAGACGCCGAACGACCATCCTTCTTAGCCTGTGCGTGGGCGGGAAGCACTTGCAGGCAGCAGACGGCCATGACCAAGGCCAGCCACGTCAATCGGCGCATTTTTCACACCCTCCGGCCAAGGCCGCCGGCTCTTGCTCCATCCTCGGCGCTTGCAGGCAGGCGCTAAAACTCGCCGGCTAGACCGAGGCGGAAACCATGGCTGGTTCCACCGCCATAGGCATAACCCGCGGTGAACGCGAAAGGTTCATCGAAGTCGAGGCGATGAGCGAGCGAGCCACCGAACGCCGTTTCACCCTTGAAATAACCGACATTGCCGGCCCAGCTCGTGCGGCCCGGAACGGACGGCATTGGGGCAGTTGTCATTGCTATTGCCGCTGCGATGCCCTGACGGGCCTCGGTGCGATTCTCGGAAATCTCCGTCCCTAGTTCAGAGAAGCCGCTCTCCAGCGCGCCGACTCGTCCGTCGAGCGATGCGATATCGCTGGTGTTTGTCGTCACACGCGTATCGAGCGACGCGAGCATGGTGTCGTGTCCGGCAAGCCGGCCGTCTTGCTCCGTATCCTTCGCTTCCGTCTGCGTGATCCGCGTCTCGTGATTGGCGAGGGTGGTGTCCTGCTGGACGTTTTTGGTCTCGACGCCGGTGAGCCGAGTATCTTGCTGCGTGTTCTTGGCTTCGACATCGTCTAGTCGGCCATCCTGCTCAATGTTCTTTGCTGAAGCGTCGCCGACGACGCCGTCAACATAATCCTTGTTGGCCGCATCCGTTCCTGCCGTCGGGGTGCCGACGTTCGTTACGATGTTGCCACCCATATCAACCGCTCCACCGAAGGTCGCCGCACCCGTCGCCGCGTCGAAATTAATTTGGCTGCCGTTGGGGCCAATAGTGATACCCGGTGCGGGCACAAAATAATCGTCGGAGTCCGAACAATCGTCGTTTATTGTGGTGCCGATCACGCCGGCAAAGCTGCAGATCGTGTTCTCTGGATCTCCCGCGTCACCACCGAAGACGACCTGTGCCGAAGCTGGCGCTACCGAAGAAAGCATGAGAATGAGAAAAAACACTGACAGCGAGGCCACTACGCAGCCAAATCGGCTCTCGTGAGAAGCTTTGCAAGTTGAGTCCATCACGCCCTCCACCACCATTCCCTGCGTAAAGGTGATCGGCGGCCCAAGGTTGAGTCAATCGTCAATAGCGGTTTTCCTCCCGAATCCAGGCCCAGCTCGGCGACATGGCGTTCTCGATGTTGCTCCTGAGCAACAACTTATGCGGTCATTAGCAGGCAGTGTGTCAACCTGTGTGCAAGGTGGACGAGGAGATCCGAGGACGTTCGCAACGTGAGGTAATGATGGAAGCCATGCAATATTGCGAGCGAAATTGAGCGCTTCGGCGGCAGTCCGGACGTGGGCAATCTCAGTGCAGACGGCAGACAGCTTTGACTGTCCGGCCGCTTCGATGGCGGCGCTGTAGCGCGGTCAAGGCATCCGACGCGCCAAAGCAGGCTGATATTGACCGAAACGGATTTTGATCTTGGTTGCTATCGAGCCGCTTGTGCTCGCGATACAGGTCACCAATGACTGCGCCAACCGCGCGGGGAGCCTGAGAAAAGCCACTGGATCAACGGCAAGACACCAGCTATGGGTCGGCGCGGCAATTTCGGCCGGCCTTCACGACAAGCCATCCTGATGATCAGAACCTTTTTGCGTCACGCCGGTCCCCGTGCGGCCTTTTCGCTGCTTGCACTGCTGCCTGTCCGCGCCGAAGCCGATAGCTGTCCCGAGGATTGCAGCGAGCCCGCGCCGTCCATCAACATCTACAGCCACACCGCCGCCGGCCATCTCAGCCCGGCCACGCTGGGCGCACTGCCGCGCGTATATGTGCCGAACCGCTCGTCCAACAGCGTCACGGTGATCGACACCATGACGCTCAAGGAAGTCGACAGGTTCCCGGTCGGCAGCAAACCGCAGCACGTCGTGCCGTCCTGGGACCTGAAGACGCTCTGGGTCGCCAACAATGGCACCGGCAAGAACGGCAGCCTGACGCCGATCGACCCGATGACCGGCAAGCCCGGCCCGCAGATCGCCGTGGACGATCCCTACAATTTGTATTTCATGCCGGGCGCGGCCATCGTCGTCGACGAAGCCCTGGAGCGGCTCGATTTCCGCGATCCCCACACCATGGCGCTGAGGTCGAGCCTGCCGACGCCCACTTGCCCCGGCATCAACCACGCCGATTTCTCGGCCGACGGCGCCTACGCGATTTTCACCTGCGAATACGGCAATGGCGGACTGGCCAAGATCGACCTGAAGAACCAGAAGGTGCTTGGCCATCTCGACTTCTCGAAAATGGGCATGCCGCAGGACATCCGCCTCTCGCCCGACGGCAAGGTTTTTTACGTCGCCGACATGATGAATGACGGCGTGTTCCTCGTCGATGGCGACAGTTTCAAGGAGATCGGCTTCATCCCGACCGGCATCGGCGCCCATGGCTTCGTCGTCAGCCGCGACGGCAAGCGGCTCTATGTCTCGAACCGGGGCTCGCACAAGATGGAGCAGGGCCAGGCAAAGGGACCGGGCAGCGTGACGGTGATCGACTTCGCTACCCGCGCGGTCGTCACGCAATGGCCGATCCCCGGCGGCGGCAGCCCCGACATGGGCAACGTCAGCGCCGACGGCAAACAACTATGGCTGTCCGGCCGGTTCGACAGTGCCGCCTACATGATCGACACGACATCGGGCGCGGTGACCAAGTTTCGGGTTGGCTCAGAGCCGCACGGCCTGACGGTGTGGCCGCAACCGGGACGGTATTCCCAAGGCCATACGGGGAATATGCGCTAAGTCCGTGTTCGAGGCGCGGCTCGAACGCAAAAGGTCGCAAGGGCAACCGCCCATCGGCCGGGACCCGGAACGAGCAGGGGCTTTCCTTGGAAACCGCGAAGCTGTAGCTCCACACACTGGTTTCGGATACTGCCAGAAGATGAACCTTCGCCGCATCGTCCTCATCGTCGCGCTTCTCAATCTTGCCTATTTCGGGATCGAGTTCGCTGTGGCGCTCGCCATTGGATCAGTGTCCCTGTTCGCCGACAGCATCGACTTTCTTGAAGATGCTTCCGTGAACCTCCTCATCCTGCTCGCACTTGGGTGGTCTGTGCGCTCCCGTGCGCGGGTGGGGATGGCATTGGCGCTCATCCTTCTCATGCCGGGTCTGGCAACGCTCTGGACGGCTTGGGAGAAGTTCAACGTGCCGGTGCCGCCGCAGCCCATCGCCTTGACCTTGGCGGGACTTGGCGCTCTCGCCGTCAACCTGTCCTGTGCCTACATGCTGGCCGCGCACCGGCATCGTGGCGGCAGCCTCACAAAGGCGGCCTTCCTGTCGGCCCGCAACGACGCCTTGGCCAACATCGCCATTATCGCCGCAGGGTTGGTCACGGCCGTGCGCTGGCATTCCGCGTGGCCCGATTTGGCGGTGGGATTGGGGATCGCGGTCATGAACGCCGACGCGGCCCGCGAAGTGTGGGACGCTGCCCGTGAAGAACACCGTGCGGCGGCCTGAAAGCACGTAGAGCGCTACCGGCCGCCGCTGATTGGCGCTATCGCTGTCATCCGCACCAGCCGCGGTTGGGTCTGTGTGTTCGAGGCACTGTTCGAACCCGGAGGGTTCGCAAGGGCGACCGCCCGTCGGCCGGTCAGGCCGCCCCATCGGAGCCCGTGAGCGAAGCGAACTGGCGTGAGATCAAAAATGGTGCCCCTAGCCGGAATCGAACCAGCACTCCTTGCGGAACTCGATTTTGAGTCGAGCGCGTCTACCAATTCCGCCATAGGGGCTCAGGCCCAAAGGCCTGGATGGGCGCGGACTATACGGTTGGAGGCGTGTTCGTCAACTGGCCAAATGCGCCGCCGTGCCCTGCTTGCGGCAAAAGCCCGCCTTTCTGTTTCGTGAAGCTCCTGCCATTGTGCGGCGCGGAAAATCTTTCTAGACAGACGCGCATCAAAGCGCGTTGCGTCTGGGCAACCTGCATCCAGGAGAGCCGATGCTTCGCGGACTTTACGACTGGACCTTGTCGCTGGCCGCCCGCAAATCCGCCGAATGGTGGCTGGCCTTCATCGCCTTCGTCGAAAGCTCGGTGTTTTTCATACCTGCCGACGTCTTGTACCTGCCCATGGCGTTGGCGCGGCCCGAACGCGCCTATCGCTATGCGCTGACCGCTACTGTCGCGTCGGTGCTGGGCGGCATTGCCGGCTGGCTGATCGGTTACTATGCCTACGACACGATAGCACGGCCGATGCTGGAGCACTTTGGCGGCCTTGACGCGTTCGAGAGGTGGCAGTCGGCCGGCACCGGGCTGATGCTGGTGCTGCTTGTCACATCGGGTGCCGCCCACTTGCCGCCGATCAAGGTGGTCACCATTCTGGCAGGCGCCCTCCACGTCAATCTTTTCGTCTTCATCGTCTCCGCCATCCTGGCGCGTGGCGCTCGTTTCCTGCTTCTGGCCTGGCTGCTGCGCCGCTATGGCGAAGAGATCAAGGAATTCATCGAGAAGCGTTTGGGATTGATCGTCGGCGCCGGCGCCGCCGCCCTGATTTTGCTCTATATCGTCGTCAAATACGCCTTCTGACCGCCCAAGGCGGGCGGTGGTTTCAGGACTATGCCGGCGGACGGCGAATTCAACGGACGAAACATGACAGCCACGATGACAGCCGATACCGGACGCCAGCGCACGCGCACCGCTTTGTTTCTCGCCGTCGCCATGGCCGCCACGGTCGGCTCCGCGCTCGCCTTCCAGCACATAGGCGGCTACATCCCCTGCCATCTCTGCCTGGAGCAGCGCACGCCCTATTATATCGGCGCCCCGCTGATGCTGCTGGCGGTGATCGCCTCGATGTTCAGCGCACCCGCATGGCTGACGCGCGGCCTGCTTGCCGTCGGCGGCCTGCTGATGCTCTACGGGCTCTATCTCGGCGTCTATCATTCGGGCGTCGAATGGGCCTGGTGGCAGGGTCCGGCCGATTGCACGGCCGGCGCCGGCCCGGTCGATACCGGCGGCAAAGGCGTGCTCGACGCGCTCGACAAATTCGTGCCGCCATCCTGCGACAAGGCAGCCCTTCGTATCCTCGGCCTGTCGCTGGCCGGCTGGAACGCCATCGCCAGCTTCATCCTCGCCGCCGTCGCCTTCCGCGGCGCGCTGGCGCGCGAATAATCAAGTGCGAGGTCGCGCCATGCGGCCAGTCTCTTAAGTTGGCACCGCCCCTCATTGCCCTGCCGGGCATTTCTCCCCGTATAGTGACGGGGAGAAAGACGCAGTCATCAATGGTATCGCCAATCCCGAACGCTGAAAGAAGGGCGCCAAATTTGCAGCCAATTCCCTTCTCCCCGTCACTATTCGGGGAGAAGGTTGCGGCAGCCGGATGAGGGGCAGCACCTGACATCGGCGATTGCCCTGGCAAGGCCGATCGGGCCAATCCCTACGGCTCCAACTCCACATCCCAGTAGAGATAATCCATCCAGCTTTCATGCAGATGGTTGGGCGGGAACAGCCTGCCATTGTTGTGCAGGTCGTGCACGGTCGGCTGGTAGGGCTTCTGCAGCGGCCACATCTTGGCGTGCGCCGGCATCATGCCGCCCTTCCTCAGATTGCAGGGTGAACATGCGGCCACGACATTCTCCCACGTCGTCGCCCCGCCGCGATGGCGCGGGATGACGTGGTCGAAGGTCAGATCCTCGGGCGTGCCGCAATACTGGCACTGGAAGCGGTCGCGCAGGAACACGTTGAAGCGGGTGAATGCCGGGTGCCTCGACGGCTTCACATAGGCCTTCAGGCTGACGACGCTGGGCAGCTTCATCGAAAAGGTCGGCGAAGACACCGCATGCTCGTATTCGGCGACGATGTTGACCCGGTCGAGGAACACCGCCTTGATGGCGTCCTGCCAGGACCAGAGCGACAAGGGGTAATAGCTGAGCGGACGGTAATCCGCATTCAGCACCAGCGCAGGAAGCCCATCCGGAGATACGGCAACCGTCACCTTGTTGACCTCCTCGTTCTAGAACCGATCGGCGCGGATACTGTAAGCCCGACATGACAGGGATGTGAAGCGGATTGTCATCAGCCAAAAGCGGCAAAAATGCAGGATTTTCATGCTTTTTTACGGTTTCAGGCCGGAGGTGCTGCGTCCCGGCCCCTGGTTTCGCGATAATAGGACCAGAAAAGCCGCGATGCGACGCCTCGCCACGGGCTCCATGATTCGGCCAGGGCGATCAGCGTTTTCTCCGGCGGACGCGGCTCTATGACGAGCGCGTGGCCAACCGCGCTCTGCAGCGCGACGTCGCGCGCGGGGAAAATATCGGGGTGGCCGGCGGCAAACAGGAGATAGACTTCCGCCGTCCACGGGCCGATGCCCGGCACCGCGATCATAGCCGCGATCGCCTCTTCGGCGTCGAGCGAACAGAGGTGATGCAGGTCGAGCCCCTCAACCACGGCCTGCGCAACCGCGATCAGACCGCGCTGCTTCGGCCGCGACAGCCCGGCCTCGCGAAACATGTCCTCGCCGGCGGCAAGGATCGCCTGCGGCGTCAGCGGATCGACCAGTTTCACCAGCCGGCCGAAAATCGCATCGGCGCTCGCACGGGATACTTGTTGCGAAACGATAATGGAGGCCAGGCTTCGAAAGCCGGGCTCCGACAGCCGCAGCGGCACCTCGCCGGCCATGCCGCGCACCTTTTCCAGGCGCGGATCGATTGCGCAAAGCGCATCCAGCCCGCGCGCAATATCGTCCAGTGTCGCGATGCGTTGCATGTTTTCTTGTTCCTGAACCGACCTCACGGTAGCAATTGGCAAAACCGCTGCACAACCCGATTGCCGCTTGTGAGATGACGCTCCTGACATTCCGCTTCGCGCCGAGCCCGAATGGCGAACTGCATCTCGGCCATGCCTATTCGGCACTGCTCAACCAGCAACTGGCGCGTGCGGCCGGCGGCCGCCTGCTGCTGCGCATCGAGGACATCGACACGATCCGCTGCACGCCTGAATTCGAGGCCGGCATCTTTCGCGACCTCGAATGGTTAGGTCTCGAATGGGAACAGCCGGTGCGGCGCCAGGCCGAGCATTTCACCGACTATCAGGCCGTGCTCGACCGGCTGGTCCGCGAAGAACTCGTCTACCCTGCCTTCATGAGCCGTGGCGAGATCAGGGCCTTCATCGCCGACAGCGAAAAGCGCCGCCGCGACTGGCCGCGCGACCCGGACGGCGTGCCGCTTTATCCCGCCGCCGACAAGGCGCTGCCGGTCAGCGAACGCAACCGCCGCATCGCCGAAAATGCGCCCTTCGCCTGGCGCCTCGACATTGATGCAGCGCTGGCGCGCGTCGGCACGGATTTGTCCTGGCGCGAATTCACCAACGAGACGCTTTCGGCGACGCAGCGCGTCGAGGCGCGTCCGCAGGACTGGGGCGACGTCATTCTGGCGCGCCGCGACATCCCGACCAGCTATCACCTGGCCGTCGTCGTCGACGACGCTCTGCAAGGCGTCAGCCATGTCGTGCGTGGCCGCGACCTCTATTCCGCGACCGGCATCCAGCGCCTGCTGCAGGAATTGCTCGGCCTCGGCCAGCCGCAGTATTTCCACCACCGTCTCATACTCGGTCCGGATGGGCGCAAACTGTCGAAGAGTTTTGCTGATACCGGCCTTGCCGCGCTGAGGCAGGCAGGCATGTCGCCGGACGAAGTCAGGCGGCTGGCCGGGCTATGACTAAAGCCGGGCCAGCCCCGCCTTGAGCAGCGCCAACGCGCCGATAAACGCGAAGGCGCCGCCCAGTCCCCAGGCAACCGCGAGCTTCAGATCTCTCAGGACGATGCCATGTTCGTTCGCGGCCATGACCGCGGCGAAAAAGCCGAGCGTGAACAGCAATGTGTTGCCGGTCGACCCAAAACCGTCCTCCTGCATGATGGCGTCGAGCGCTGAGCCGAAGAAGAAGCCGAACACGGCCACACTGGCCACCGTCATCAACAGCCAGCTTGTGTCGAGATGCAACAGCATGCGCGCTCCCTGTCGAAGCCAAAACGCCATGTCGCCGGATCCATCGACAGAAGTCGATTGCCCTGACGCCGCCCTTTGAATTCGGCCACCTCCTACATCAGGATGAGCTTATGTACCAATTGTTTCGCTTTGCTTGCCGGATTGAACCGCATTAGAGCAATTGCCGTATTTGTCTCTTCACCGAATCGGACCTCTCCACCGGAAACGGCTTCCCCGAAAATGCACAGTCTCAAGCGGTTCATCCCCGCCTCGTTTGTCGTCCTATGGGCGACAGGTTTCATCGGCGCGCGCTACGCCATGCCCTGGGCGGAGCCCTTCACCTTTCTGGCAGCCCGCTTTGTCATCGCCGCCTTGCTGCTTGCCGGGCTGATGCTCGTGCTTGGCTCGAAGCGAGCCACAAGGGCAGAAGCGCTTCACGCCACGGTCGCCGGCATCCTCATGCATGGCATCTATCTCGGCGCCGTGTTCTGGGCGATCCACAGGGGCATGCCCGCCGGGCTTTCGGCGCTGATCGTCGGCCTGCAACCGCTGATCACCGCCGTGCTTGCCGGCCGGTTCCTCGGCGAGGCCATCCTGCCGCGCCATTGGGCCGGCCTTGCCGTCGGCCTTGTGGGAGTGATCATCGTGCTGTGGCCGAAGCTCGGCGCTCTCGGCGGCGGCGTTACGCCCGAAACCCTGACGGCGTCGCTGGTCTCGGTGCTGGGCATGAGCGCCGGGACCATCTGGCAGAAGCGCTATGCCTCGGGTGGCGACCTGGTGGCGGCGACGATGTGGCAATATATTGGCGGCGGCTCGCTGATGATCCTGGCTTCGCTGGCACTGGAGACCCACACGGTGATCATCAACGGCGAACTGATCTTCGCCATGGCCTGGCTGGTCCTGGTGCTGTCGATCGGCGCCATCTTCCTGCTGATGGTGATGATCCGCGACGGCGAGATGTCGAAGGTCGCGTCGCTGTTCTACCTGGTGCCGGCCGTCACCGCTGTCATCGCCTGGGCGCTGTTCGGCGAACGGCTCAGCCTCGTGCAGATCGTCGGCATGGCAATCGCGACGCTCGGCGTCGGGCTGGCCACGGCTCGGCCAGCCAAAACCTAGCTGCCGACACGTGCGCGCGCTTCGAGAAAGCGACTGATCGCCGCATTGAGTTCGCCGCCGAGGATGAAGATCGCCGACAGCATATAGAGGAAAACCACGGCGATCATGATCGAGGCGAGGCCGGCATAGGTCGTCACATAGGACGAGAAATGGTCGAGGTAGGTCGCGAACATCGTCGAGCCGACAAGCCACGCAGCCAGAGTGAAAATGATGCCAGGCACCAGCGAGACAAAGCGGCGCTTGCCCGCCGGCAGCCAATAGTGGACGGCAAACAAGCCACCAATGATGACGGTTGAGGCGATGACGTAACGCCATAGCGTGATCGTGCCCGTATAGGGTTTGATCCACTCGAAATGAGCTTCCGCCAGCCGCGCCAGCAAAGGCGCAAAGACCAGGAGCACGCTGATCGCCAGGAAACCGGCCGTCGCGATCAGCACGAAGAAAATGCTCTGCACCCGGCGGTAGATGATGCCGCGCGTTTCGGCGACGCGGTAGGCGCGGTTGAGCGAGGTGCGCAGCGCCTCGATGCCGTTGGAGGCGAAATAGGCCGCCAGAAGCACGCCGTAGGTCAAAAGATCGGTGCGCCGCACGGTCAGCACGTTGAGCACCTCGCGCGCGATAGGCTTGGCGATCTGTTCGGGCCAGGTGTCGAAGACCAGGTGCACGGCAGTATCGGCGAACGCCTGCGCACCGAGGAAGCTCGCCAGCGTGGTGGCGAAGATCAGGAACGGGAACAGCGCCATGAGCGAAGTGATCGCCAGATGGCTGGCCATGGCCCAGCCGTCATCGGTGTTGAAATGGCCAAGCGCGTCATAGAGCACGCGGCGCAGCACGACGATATTCCGCATCAAGAGCCGCGTTCCCTTCGATTGTCTCGACGCCGCGAATATGGGAAGGGATTGTGGCAAATGGCAACCCTTGCTCAAACCACGATGCCGCCTGCCAAAGAGTTGCGCACCATCATCGTCACCGGCGCCTCGTCCGGGATAGGCGCCCACTGCGCCCGTGCGCTGAAGGCGGATGGCTGGCGCGTGTTTGCAACGGCGCGCAAGCCGGATGACATAGCCGCACTTGAAGCCGACGGCATCGAGGCCTTTTATCTCGACTACCGTGAGCCGGATTCCATCGCAGCACTTGCGGCATCGGTGCTGGAGCGGACAGGCGGACGCCTCGACGCCCTGTTCAACAACGGCGCCCATGCACAGCCCGGCGCCGTGGAAGACCTGCCGGTTGCGGCATTGCGCGAGCAGTTCGAGGCCAATTTCTTCGGCTGGCACGACCTCACCCGACGCATCGTACCGGTAATGCGTCGCCAGGGACATGGCCGCCTCGTTCATTGTTCCTCGATCCTTGGGCTAGCGCCGGTGCCTTTTCGCGGCGCCTACTCAGCCTCCAAGCACGCGCTCGAAGGCCTGATGCTGTGCATGCAGCAGGAACTCAGGGGCAGCGGCATCCATGTCTCGCTGATCGAACCGGGGCCGGTGACCTCGAAAATCGCCAGCAACGGGCTGTTCTGGTTCCTGAAAAACATCGACCACGAGAATTCCGTCCACCACGTCGCCTATGCCGCGCAGCTGGCGCGGCTTCGGGCCGGCGGCAGCTCATCACGGCTGAAAAAGGGGCCGGAGGTGGTCTATGCGGCCTTGCGCCATGCACTTCTGTCGCGGCGCCCGCGCCCGCACTATGTGGTAACAGTGCCGGCCAGGATTGGCGTGATGCTCAAGCGCATCCTGCCGGCATCGATGCTCTACCGCGTTCTGGCCGGACGCGCCTGATCGCAACAGAACTGGGAACAGATCATGGCAACCGTCATCAAAGTCCTCCTCGTCCTCGTCATGGTCGCCGTGGTGATCGTGCTTGTCCGCGGCCTCATCAACATGATGCGCGGCGGCTCCGGTGTGAGCTCGAACAAGCTGATGCAGGCACGCGTGCTGCTGCAGGCGCTGGCGTTGGCACTGATCCTGCTGGTGGTGTATTTCACCCGCAAGTGACGGCCGTTCGGGAGGCGACGTGGTCAAGCTCAACAAGATCTACACCCGCACCGGCGATGACGGCACCACTGGCCTCGGCACCGGTGAACGCAGGCTGAAATCCGACCTGCGCGTCGATGCCTACGGCACCGTCGATGAAGCCAATGCCTGCATCGGTATCGCCCGCCTGCACACAGCGGCAAGTTATCCCGCCATCGACGCCATGCTGTCCCGCATCCAGAACGATTTGTTCGACCTCGGCGCCGATCTCGCCGTGCCCGACGACGGCAAGCCGCTGGGCTACGAGCCGCTGCGCATCATCGCCTCGCAGACCGACCGCGTCGAAAAGGATATCGACCTTCTCAACAAGGATCTGCAGCCGCTCAAATCCTTCGTGCTCAATGGCGGCACGCCGGCGGCGGCAGCACTTCATCTTGCCCGCACCGTGGCGCGACGGGCCGAGCGGATCATGGTGGCGCTGGCGCAGGACCCGGCCGAACATGTCAATCGCGAGGGGCTGAAATACATAAACCGCGTCTCGGACTTTCTGTTCGTCGCCGCTCGTGCGGTCAATGACAACGGAAATGCCGACGTGTTATGGGTGCCCGGCAAGAACCGCTGAATTTTCGAAGGCGGGAAAGGGCTTGGGGCATGTTCATCCCGCTTTACGACTCCAACAGGTTGCGCCACATCCGGCTGCAATATGTGACGATCGGCCTGATCGCGGTCAACGCGCTTGTGTTTCTCATCACCACGATCGGCGGCGAAAATTTCAACAACGCAGCCGTGCTCGGCTTCGGCTTCATTCCTTCGGTTGTCCACGACACGGCAGAACTCTCGCCCCAATTCGTCGTCATTCCCGAGAGCCTGAGTTACCTTACCTATGCCTTCCTGCATGCCGATATCTTTCATCTCGGCGGCAACATGCTGTTCCTGTGGGTGTTCGGCGATAATGTCGAGGACGCACTCGGCCACATCCGCTACCTCATCTTCTACCTGCTTTGCGCCATCGCCGGCGCCTTCTTCCAGGGGCTCGTCGCCTGGAGTTCGGAGGTTCCGCTGATCGGTGCCTCCGGCGCCATTGCCGGCGTCGTCGCCGCCTATCTGGTCCTCTACCCCCGGGTGAAAGTGTGGGTGCTGGTCTTTGCCCGGATTCCGCTGCGTATCCCGGCCTTCATCCCGCTGATCCTGTGGATCGGCTTCCAGGTGGTGATGTTTGCCGCCGGCGGCGAAAACCAGATATCCTGGGCCTGCCATATTGGCGGCATCATTGCCGGTGGCGTGCTGGTGCTCATTATGCGCAGCCGCGGCGTGCCGCTGCTCGCCGGTGGCGACGGCGAGCCGCAACCCGCCGATCAGCCAGCCGCTTCTACTGGGCCGGCGCCAGCCGGTCCCGCTCCCGTGCAACCTGAGACGCGTTGGGGCCGGGGTGGCGCTTCCGGTCACAAGTGAACCGATTTGGGTGGTTTGGCCGCTGCCGTGGCATATTGACGTGTTGCGTCGCCACAACTACGGAGAGCGCCACCGCTAGGCGGCAGAAGACCAGAATTCGTCCGGCCAGGATTCCGTTTGGCCGGAATTCAGTCAGGAATGTCGGCTTTCGACAACTCTGCGGAGGCGCACGCTGCTATAGCGCGCCCGGATATCTCAGGAGAGGTGACAGACAATGAAGATCCTTGTGCCCGTGAAGCGGGTTGTGGATGCGAACGTCAAGGTTCGCGTCAAGGCCGATGGTTCGGCGGTGGAACTCGCCAACGTCAAGATGGCGATGAACCCGTTCGACGAGATCGCGGTGGAAGAGGCGCTCCGGCTGAAGGAAGCCGGCAAGGCCGAAGAGATCATCGTCGTTTCGGTCGGCCCGCAGCAGGCGCAGGAAACGCTCCGCACCGCGCTCGCCATGGGCGCCGACCGCGCCATCCTGGTCAAGACCGACGAGCAGACCGAGCCGCTCGGCGTCGCCAAGGTGCTGAAGGGCGTCGTTGACGCCGAACAGCCCGGTCTCGTGATCCTCGGCAAGCAGGCGATCGATGATGACTCGAACCAGACCGGCCAGATGCTGGCCGCCCTGCTCGGCTGGGCACAGGGCACTTTCGCCTCCAAGGTCGTGATCGACGGCGACAAGGCCAAGGTGACGCGCGAAGTCGACGGCGGCCTGCAGACGGTGGAACTGAAGATGCCGGCGATCATCACCGCCGATCTTCGCCTCAACCAGCCGCGCTATGCCTCGCTGCCCAACATCATGAAGGCCAAGAAGAAGCCGCTCGACGAAAAGAGCCCGGCCGATTACGGCGCCGACGTCAAGCCGCGCCTGAAGGTGCTCAAGACCGAGGAGCCCAGCGGCCGCAAGGCGGGCGTGAAGGTCAACAGTGTCGCCGAACTGGTCGACAAGCTCAAGAACGAAGCCGGCGTGCTCTGAGACTGGAAGGAACAGATAAAATGACCATTCTCCTCATCGCAGAACACGACAACGCCAGCCTTTCCGACCAGACCGCGAAGGCGCTCTCGGCGGCGCTGCAGATCGGTTCGGACGTGCATGTGCTGGTCGCCGGCAAAGGCGCCAAGGGCGCGGCCGACGCCGCTGCCAAGCTCGAGGGCGTGAGCAAGGTGCTGCTGGCCGAGGCCGACGAACTGGCCGAGCGCCTCGCCGAACCGCTCGCCGCACTCGTTGTCTCGCTGGCCGGCGCCTACGACACCATAATCGCGCCGGCGACCTCGTCGGGCAAGAATGTCGCGCCGCGCGTGGCGGCCCTGCTCGATGTCGCGCAAGTCTCCGAGATCATCGAAGTGGTTTCACCAGACACGTTCAAACGGCCGATCTATGCCGGCAACGCCATCCAGACGGTGCAGTCGAGCGACGCCAAGAAGGTCATCACTGTGCGCACCGCCTCCTTCCAGGCTGCCCCGGAGGGCGGCTCGGCAGCTGTCGAGACGGTCAAGGCCGCGGCCAATCCCGGCCTCTCCACTTTCGTCGAGAACAAACTCTCGGAAACCGACCGTCCGGAGCTGACCTCGGCCAAGATCATCATTTCGGGCGGCCGCGCGCTCGGTTCCTCGGAAAAGTTCCAGGAAGTCATCCTGCCGGTCGCCGACAAGCTCGGTGCAGCCGTCGGCGCCTCGCGCGCTGCCGTCGACGCCGGCTACGCCCCGAATGACTGGCAGGTCGGCCAGACCGGCAAGGTCGTGGCGCCTGACCTCTATATTGCCGTCGGCATTTCCGGCGCCATCCAGCACCTTGCCGGCATGAAGGATTCGAAGGTCATCGTCGCCATCAACAAGGACGAAGAGGCGCCGATCTTCCAGGTTGCCGATTATGGCCTGGTCGGCGACCTGTTCGTCATCCTGCCGGAACTGCAAAAGGCGCTTTGACGCTTTCTGCCAAAGCGTATTAAATTGTGAAAGGGTGGGGTAGACGAAGCTGCCCCACCCTTTTAGTTTGCACTGCACAAAAAGCAGGCCGCAAAGGCCTTTTCGACGGGATCGCTGCAAATGGCCAAGATCGAGACGATCGGCATCATCGGCGCCGGCCAGATGGGCGGCGGCATCGCGCATGTATCAGCACTTTCGGGTTTCAAGGTGCTGATCTACGACGTCTCGCCCGACCGTATCGAGAAGGGTATTGCCACGGTCAGCGGCAACATGGCCCGCCAGGTCGGCTCCGGCAAGCTTGAGGAAAAGCTGCGTAACGAAGCGATGGCGCGCATTTCCGCAGCCCCCACCATGGCTGATCTCGCCGGTGCCGATCTGGTGATCGAGGCGGCGACCGAGGACGAGACGGTCAAGCGCAAGATTTACGCGCAGCTCTGTCCCCAGCTCAACCCGGAAGCCATTCTGGCGACCAACACCTCGTCGATTTCGATCACCCGGCTTGCGGCGCAGACCGACCGTCCCGAGCGTTTTATCGGCATACATTTCATGAACCCCGTGCCGCTAATGAAGCTGGTCGAACTGGTGCGCGGCATCGCTACCGAGGATCAGACCTTCGAGGCGGCCAAGGCCTATGTGAAACAGCTCGACAAGACGATCACCGTCTCTGAAGATTTTCCGGCCTTCATCGTCAACCGCATTCTGTTGCCGATGATCAACGAGGCGATCTACACGCTCTATGAGGGGGTCGGCTCGGTCGATGCCATCGACACCGCCATGCGGCTCGGCGCCAACCATCCGATGGGACCGCTGCAGCTCGCCGATTTCATCGGCCTCGACACCTGCCTGTCGATCATGCAGGTGCTGCATGACGGCCTGTCGGATTCGAAATATCGCCCCTGCCCGCTGCTGGTGAAATATGTCGAGGCCGGCTGGCTCGGCCGCAAGACCGGGCGCGGCTTCTACGACTATCGCGGCGAGCATCCGGTTCCGACGCGCTAACCACCAGAACGAAAGTTCCGTGCTCCCTCAGGACGCCGCTGCAAGCGGCGGCTCTGCTTGGCCGCTTGACCCGGTATCGTCAGGCGCCACGGAAACACAGCCGCGGCCGGCGGCCTTGGCCGCATAGCAGGCAGCATCGGCCCGGGCGATGATCTCGTCGACTTCACCGCTGTTGCTGTGGATTGGCGCCAGCCCGATGCTGGCATCGATCGCATGCGGCCGGCCGTCCCAGCTGAACTGCAGGCCGCGGATGGCGTCGATGACCGAGCGTGCGGCAATCCTGGCGCCGGCGCTCGGCCCGGCTTTCAGGATGACCGCGAATTCGTCGCCGCCGAGGCGGGCCACGATATCCTCCGGCCCAAGCGCACCGCGAATGGCCTCGGCAACCCGCTTCAGCAAGGCGTCGCCGGCGGCGTGCCCGCCAGTGTCGTTGACCAGCTTGAAATGGTCTAGATCGATGAACATGAAATGATGTTCGCCCGCCGGCCTGGCTGTGCCGGCCTTGCGGCTCCGGTCGACCAGTTCCTCCATGGTGCGGATAAAGCTCGAACGGTTGGCAAGGCCAGTCAGCGCATCATGCGCCGCGGCATAGGCGAGCTGGCGCTGCAAGGCGCGCGCATCGGTGAAGTCCTGGAAGACAATGACAAGACCGCAGAACTCCTGGCGGTCGTTCATGATCGGCGACACCACCTGGCGGATGCTGCAGCGTGTGTCGTCGCGACGGATGAGGACGGCGCGACTGTTCTGGTCGGCAGGGCTGGCGCTGCCGAGCGCCGGCCGCGTCATGCCGATCCTTTGCCCGGTTTCTTCGTCCACCGCCCAGTAGACATGGCCAAGCGTCTTGCCGAGCGCCTCCGCGCCAACAACGCCGGTGAGCTTTTCGGCGACCGGGTTCATGAAGGTGATGCGGTTGGCGGCATCGGTGCAGATGACGGCGTCGCCGATCGACTGCAGCGTCACCCTCAGCCGCTCCTTCTCGTCGGCCAGCATTGCCGCCGATACGATGAGGCTTTCCTCGGTTTGCTTGCGCTGGGTGATGTCGGTCAGGCTGCCGATGGCCCTGACCAGCCGTCCGTCCTTGTCGCGTTCGAGCGTCTTGCCGCGGTCGAGGATCCAGACCCAGTGGCCATCCTTGTGGCGCATCCGGAACTCGGCTTCGAAGAACGGTGTCCTGCCCTCCAGATGGGCACGATCGGCTTCGGCGACGTTTTCGCGATCGTCGGGGTGGATCATCGCCAGCCAGCGGTCGGGGTCGCCGTCCAGTTCGCCATCGGCATAGCCCAGCATCTTCACCCAGGTGGCGGAGTAGGTGGTGCCGCCCTTCCGCATATCAAGATCCCAGACGCCTTGTCCGGCGCTGGCCAGGGCAAAATTCCAGCGCGTTTCGGCTTCGGCTATGCGCGCCTCGGATTGCTTGCGCGCATCGATATCCTCGATCTGGGAGACCAGGTAGAGCGGGCTCCCGCTCTTCTCGTCGCGAATGACGGAACCGGCAAGATGGGCCCATACCGGCGTGCCGTCCTTCCTGAGGTAGCGCTTTTCGAAGTGGAAGGCGTTGACGGTGCCCGCCCGCATGCCGTCCATCGTCTCACGGCCGATCTGCACATCGTCGGGATGGGTGATCTGGAAGAAGGTCAGCGCCTCGATCTCCTGCTTGCTATAGCCGAGCATGGCGGCGAAGGCCGGGTTGGTTTCATGGATGCGGCCGTCGAGGCCGACAATGGCGATGCCGATCGCCGAATCCTCCATGGCGCGGCGGAAACGCTGCTCGCTTTCGGCGATCTGCCGGCGGTCGTCCAGTATCCGGTAAATGAACAGGGCGGCGAGAATCAGCGCAACGGCGGCGACCGGCACCGATATCTGCAGGCAGAGTTTCAGCACTTCGGCGCTGACATCGAGCCGCGGCAGCAGGAGCGCGACCACGGCAGCGCAAAGCCCTCCGGCCGCAAGCACCAAAGCCACGTGACTGTCAGCCCGCAGGCTTTTTCGCTCTCGTCGCATCACTGTGCATGCCACCCCATGCGCAACACATTTCTGCAAAAAACACTGGATGATCGATTTTAAGGAAAGGTTGCGCCGGAGCCACCGGCAACACGGTGAACCCGCAAACAATTCCCGGCATGATTAAGGATCGGTGATTATTGGGCGATCTTGGACGGCCCGGTCACCAGCGCACGAAGAACCGTCCCCCGAGCGCGCCCAGACCGGCGAGGACGGCGATGGCGAGCGTGTACCAGGTGGCGACGAAAAGCGGCGAATCGTCGAAGCAGTGCGCGGCGTAGAAGGTCGCCGCCAGGCCGCCGGCGAGCAGTCCCGCGACCGCCCCGGCCAACACCGGCCGCGTCGGCGCTCCATAGCGCAGCATCCACAGGAAGACGGCAAGCGGGCCGATTCCGATCAGCGGGATGAAGCCCATGCAGATCATCATGTTGGAGCCGACCATGCGCGTGCTCCACATCGGCTCCGGCACCATGAACAGTTCGAGAGCCACCGCCACGGCCACCAGCAGCGGCGCCGCCAGCATCCAGGCCGCGGCTCTTGCCGTCGAAGCGCCCGGCGTCGACAACGCCCGGACCAGGCCAAAGGCGGTGACGGCGAGCACGATGGTGAACACGAACTTCGCCAGGAACCGCATCGTGTGCATGGCGGTCATGATGTCGGGACGCGGGCCGATGGTGAGAAAGAAGACCAGAGCCGCGATCACCGCCGCGGCTGCCGCCGCCATCAACCAGGCCGAGCGCAGCGGCATCGCCTTGCTGCTTGTGTCGGCGTCGAGTGCCTTGATGAGATCCTCCGTCCTCATGTCACTGCCGCCCGAAGCGCCCCTGCCCAAATCGCTTGGCGATCGCGGCAAGCCCGCGATGCAGCGACACCCGCACCGCCGTCTCGCTGACGCCGAGCCTGGCCGCCGTCTCGCCGATGGAGCGGCCGTCGACCGAGATCGAAGAAACGACGGAACGCTGCGCAGCCGGCAGTCCGTCCAGCGCCCGGTTGATGTCGCGTTCGCTGACGGTCTCGGTTTCCGGCTCGGCAAAGGTCTCGGCGATCTCGTCGATCTCGATTTCGATGCGCCGTCCGCGCCGCCGGAAAGCATCGATCAGCTTGAAGCGGGCTATCGCATAGATCCATGGCAACACCGGCGCGTCCTGGCGCCAGGTATGCCGTTTCACATGAATGGCCAGCAAGGTTTCCTGCACAACATCCTCGGGATCGACCCCGCCCTGTACGATCTTGCGCCTCGCAAAGCCGCGAACCAGCGCGGCGATCCGGTGCAAAAAGTCGGCGTAGGCCCTTTCATCTCCCGCGATCGCGGCCCGCATCAGCCGGGAAAGCTCGGCCTCATCCTTGCCGCTCACAAGAGTTCACTCCCCGATCTTCGCGCCTCGGCACCGATTTGTTACGTGTCCGGCGAAATGATGTCCAAGCCAAAGTGCCGCAAAATCACGAAAGTTTGCGGGAGCGGCGACCGATTGAAGCAGCCGAGCAATGTTGACTATTGCTGTCAGGTATCGATAGGTGCAGCCTGCGAAACCAGAACCACCGAGATTGAGGATGACGCCATGAGATACACGCTCTCCACCCTAGCGGGGGCCACAGCGCTGGCCGTGAGCATGATCGCCGGGCCGGCGATGGCCGCGGATGCCGGCATCATCGTCTACAACGCCCAGCATGAGAGCCTGGCCAAGGAATGGGTCGAAGGTTTCACCAAGGAAACCGGCATCAAGGTCACGCTGCGCAATGGCGGCGACAGCGATTTCTCCAACCAGATCGTCGCCGAGGGCGCTTCTTCGCCGGCCGACGTGTTCCTGACCGAAAACTCGCCGGCGATGACCCTGGTCGAAGCGGCGGGCCTTTTCGCGCCAGTCGACGCCGACACGCTGGCGCAAGTCCCGGCCGAATTCCAGCCGAGCAGCGGCAAATGGGTGGGTGTCGCGGCGCGCAGCACCGTCTTTGCCTACAACAAAACCAAGCTCACGGCCGAAAAGCTGCCCAAATCGATGCTCGATCTCGCCGATCCGAGCTGGAAAGGCCGCTGGGCAGCCTCGCCTTCCGGCGCCGATTTTCAGGCCATCGTCAGCGCGTTGCTCGAGCTCAAGGGCGAAGCCGCAACCGCCGACTGGCTGAAGGCCATGAAGGAGAATTTCACCGCCTACAAGGGCAACGGCACGGTGATGAAGGCGGTCAATGCCGGCGAGATCGAAGGCGGAATCATCTACCACTATTACTATTTCGGCGATCAGGCAAAGACCGGCGAAAACAGCGGGAATGTCGAACTGCATTATTTCAAGAACCAGGATCCCGGCGCTTTCGTCTCGATCTCCGGCGGCGGCGTGCTGGCCTCGAGCAAGCACCCGAAGGAAGCCCAGGCGTTTCTCAAATGGGTGACCGGCAAAGGCGGCCAGGACGTGCTGAAGACCGGCACATCCTTCGAATACGCTATCGGCAAGGGCGCGCAGTCCAATCCCAAGCTGGTGCCGCTGGCCGACCTGCAGGCGCCGAAGGTCGATCCGGCGACACTGAACTCCAAAAAGGTGACGGACCTGATGACGGCAGCCGGCTTGCTTTAGGCTGGGTTCGTCCTAAAAGGGCAACGATTGCGCTCCTGCCGGACTTTCCGCAGGAGCGCTCTGTTTTCGAGATGGCATTGTCCATGACAACACATTGCGTTTCCGGCCGCGCCTGCGGCGCCCCCGCCCCGGCGGCAGTGGCGCGGTCGAGCTGATGCAAACTGCGGTCGATCTCGCACGTTCAGGCCAGACAGTCGGGCGGTCCCGCCGGAAGCCCATGTCCTGGATCGCGCTTGCCGCCATAATTGTCTCGCTGCTGTCGCTGCTGCCGCTGGCGTTCATCATCTGGATCGGTGTGCAGATCGGCTGGGACACTGCTTCGGCCCTGGTCTTCCGGCCGCGCGTCGGCGAACTTCTGGTCAACACCGTGCTTCTGGTGGCGCTCACCGTGCCGATCGCCACCGTGCTGTCGGTGATGCTGGCATGGCTGACCGAGCGCAGCGACCTGCCAGGCGCCCGCCTCTGGGCCTGGCTGTCGGTAGCGCCGCTTGCCATCCCCGCCTTCGTGCACTCCTATGCCTGGATTACCCTGGTGCCGGGACTGCATGGCCTGTGGGCCGGCGTGCTGGTGTCGGTCCTTGCCTATTTCCCATTCCTCTATTTGCCACTAGCGGCCGCATTGCGCCGGCTGGATCCCGCCCTGGAAGATGCGGCCGCAGCACTCGGCCTTGGACCATGGCGGGTGTTTTGGCGTGTCGTGCTGCCGCAGCTGAGACTGGCCATTTGCGGCGGCGCGCTGCTGGTCGGCCTGCATCTGCTGGCCGAATACGGCCTCTACGTCTTCATCCGCTTCGACACTTTCACCACGGCGATCGTCGACCAGTTCCAGTCGACCTTCAACGGTCCCGCCGCCAACATGCTGGCCGGCGTCCTGGTGACTTGCTGCTTCGTGCTGCTCGCGCTGGAGGTGCTGGTGCGCGGCGAGGAACGCTATGCCCGCGTAGGCTCGGGTGCCGCGCGCCGCCAGCAGCGCACCAGGCTCGGTCGCGCCACCCTGCCCTGCCTGGCTCTGCCTGCCATCGCCACGCTTCTCGCCATCGGCGTGCCCTTCGTCACCATCGGCCGCTGGCTGGTCGCCGGCGGCGCCGACGTCTGGCGTTTGGACGAGATCGGCCTGGCGCTTGGCCAGACGCTGTTCCTGGCGCTGGCCGGCGCCTTGCTTGCGACCATCGCCGCCATGCCGATGGCCTGGATCTCGATCCGCGCGCCGGGACCGCTGCAGCGGCTGCTCGAAGGCTGCAACTACATTGTCGGTTCGCTGCCCGGCGTGGTCATCGCGCTGGCCTTGGTCACCATTACCGTGCGCATCGCCATGCCGCTCTACCAGACGCTGTTCACAATCCTGGTCGCCTATGCCCTGATGTTCCTGCCGCGCGCCTTGATCAGCCTCAGAGCCTCGATCGCACAGGCGCCGGTCGAGCTCGAACGCGCCGCCGCCAGCCTTGGCCGGCCGCCGCTGAAGGCGCTTTGGTCGACAACGATTCGCCTGTCGGCGCCGGGGGCTGCGGCCGGCATGGCGCTGGTCGCGCTCGGCATCATGAACGAGCTGACCGCCACCCAGATGCTGGCGCCCAACGGCACGCGCACGCTGGCCATGGCGTTCTGGTCCTATAGCGGCGAGATCGACTATGCCTCCGCCGCCCCTTACGCCTTCATCATGGTGGCGATGTCGCTGCCGCTGACCTGGCTGCTCTATGTCCAGTCGAAACGGATGGCCGGGCGATGAGCTTTCTCGAAATCAGTTGCCTCACCAAGCACTACGGCCCGGTCGCAGCCCTTGCCGGCATCGAGCTCAGCGCCGCAAGCGGCAGTCGCACCGCGATCGTCGGCCCGTCCGGCTGCGGCAAGACGACGTTGCTGCGGCTGATCGCCGGCTTCGAGGCGCCCGACCAGGGCCGCGTCGTGCTCGACGGCGAGGTGCTGGCCAATGGCGGCCATGCGGTGCCGGCGCACCGCCGCGGCATTGGCCTGGTGGCGCAGGACGGCGCCCTGTTCCCGCATCTCAGCATCGGCGACAATATCGGCTTTGGCATGGCCCGCGGCGAGGACCAGCGCGCCGAGCGCATCGCCGAGCTCGCCTATACCGTCGGGCTCGACAAGGCGATCCTCAAGCGCCGCCCGCACCAGCTCTCCGGCGGCCAGCAGCAGCGTGTGGCGCTGGCCCGCGCCATGGCGATGAAGCCCAGGCTGATGCTTCTCGACGAACCGTTCTCGGCGCTCGACACTGGTCTGCGCGCCTCGATGCGCAAGGCGGTCGCCGAACTACTCGAAGCCGCCGGCATCACCACCATCCTGGTCACCCACGACCAGGCCGAGGCGCTGTCCTTCGCCAGCCAGGTGGCGGTCATGCGCGACGGAAAGTTCTCTCAGATCGGCACACCGCGAGAACTCTATCTGCAGCCGAAAGACCGCATGGTTGCCGAGTTTCTTGGCGACGCCATCATCCTGCCGGCAAAGATTTCAGGCGGCTTCGCCACCTCCTCGCTTGGTCGCATAGCCCTCGACTCGAAGGAGCGGCGCGACATCGCCCGCATCATGCTGCGACCGGAGCAGGTGCAGGTAAAGCGCACGTCGCGCGAAGGCATGTCGGGTCCTGCGGGCACGATATTCGCCGAGGTGACGGACTCGGAATTCGCAGGCTCGATGTGCACCATTGCCGTGCGGCTGTTGAACAACCCCGATCCGCCCGACGCCGCGGCAATAGGCAGCACGCCGCTGATCCTGCGCAAACCGGGTATCGACGCGCCTTCCGTCGGCGAGATCGTGCGCCTGACCGTCTCCGGCAAGGCGCATGTCTTCGCCTGAACTGCCGATGCGTCGGATTGGCGCGAGCGGCTGCGTCAATCGACTCGTTTCCCAGCATTGTCGAACCAATGCAGCTTCTCGGCCCTGGCCACGACGCGCAGTTGATCGCCGGGTTTGGCCGTGGCGCGGCCGGCCACACGCACGACGATGCGGTTGCCGCCGGCGGCACAGTGAAGAAAGCTTTCGGCTCCCACAGGTTCGACCGCCTCGACCGCCGCAGGCAGAATAAGCGCGCCGGATGATGCCTCGGCACTGAAGGTGACGTCGGCATCCTCAGGGCGGAAGCCAAGCGTGGCGGCGTTCGTGGGCGCAAAGTCAATCGTCTTGCCATCAATCAGCGCTGGACCAGCCGATGCTTGCAAAAGAGGCAAAAGGTTCATCGGGGGCGCGCCGATGAAGGAGGCGACGAAGGTCGAGGCCGGCTTCTCGTAAATGTCAAGCGGCGCGCCCGTCTGCTCGACCAATCCGCCATTCATGACGACGAGAATATCGGCCAGCGTCATCGCCTCAAGCTGATCGTGGGTGACGTAGACCGAGGTGACACCGAGCGAGCGCTGCAAATTCTTGATTTCAACCCGCATCTGGCCGCGCAGTTTGGCGTCGAGGTTGGAAAGCGGCTCGTCGAACAGGAAGACTTTCGGATTGCGCACGATTGCGCGACCCATGGCCACGCGCTGGCGCTGGCCGCCGGAAAGCTCGCGTGGGCGCCGGTCGAGCAGCGCCGTGAGTTCCAGCACCTTGGCGGTCGAGCGAACCCTGCTGTCGATCTCGTCCTTGGGAGTACCCCGGTTGCGCAACCCGTAGGCCATGTTGTCGTAGACCTTCATATGCGGGTAGAGCGCATAGTTCTGGAACACCATGGCGATGTCGCGCTCGGTCGGACCGATCGTGTTGACGATCTTGCCGTCGATAGCGACGGTGCCGGAAGAAATGGTCTCAAGCCCGGCGATCATCCGCAGCAGCGTGGACTTGCCGCAGCCGGACGGCCCAACCAGCACGCAAAGCTCCTTGTCGGGAATGGCGATCGAGACACCCCTCACCGCCTCGACGCCGCCGGGATAGACTTTCTTCACATCCTTCAGATCGACGGTCGCCATCAGCTTCTCACTTTTCGGAATCGACAAGTCCGCGCACGAACCAGCGTTGCATCAGCACCACGATCAGGATCGGCGGCAGTATGGCCAGCATCGCGGTGACCATGACCAGATGCCATTGGGTATCGGCATCGGCGAAGGAGACCATCTTTCTAAGTGCGATGACGATGGTGTTCATGTCATTGCTGTTGGTGACGAGCAGCGGCCACAGGTACTGCGTCCAGCCATAAATGAAGAGGATGACGAACAGCGCCGCGATGTTGGTGCGCGACAGCGGCAGCAGGATGTCGAAAAAGAATCGCCATGGTCCGGCGCCGTCGACACGCGCCGCTTCCACCAACTCACCTGGGATGGTCATGAAGAACTGGCGAAACAGAAGCGTGGCGGTGGCCGAGGCGATCAGCGGAATGATCAGGCCGGCATAGGTGTCGATCATGCCGAGATCGACCATCACCTTGTAGGTCGGCAGGATGCGCACCTCGACGGGAAGCATCAGCGTGATGAAGATCAGCCAGAAGAAGACCATCCGAAGCGGAAAACGGAAGAACACGATCGCATAGGCCGAAAGGATCGAGATGAAAATCTTCCCCACCGCGATGCCGAGCGCCATGATCGTGGTGTTGAGCAGCAATCGGCCGACACTGACGCCGCCGATGCGGCCGACACCGCCGAACAGCGCCTCGCTGTAATTGTTCCAGACCTGGTCGCCGGGCAAAAGAGGCAATGGCGGCTTGAGGATGGTCTGCAGCGTCTGCGTGGAGGCAACGAAGGTGTAGTAGATCGGGAAAGCGACGATCAGGATGCCCAGGATGAGCACGGCGTGGGCGATGAGGGCGCGAAGCGGGGACTGACCAATCATCGCTCGCGCTCAACCGTAGTGGACTTTGCGTTCCACATAGCGGAACTGGATGGCCGTGAGTGAGATGACGATGACCATCAGGATGACCGACTGCGCGGCCGAATCGCCGAGGATCAAATTGACGAAACCGTCATTGTAGACCTTGTAGACCAGCGTCTCGGTGGCCTTGCCTGGCCCGCCGCCGGTGACGGCATGAACGATACCGAAAGTGTCGAACAGCGCATAGACAGTGTTGACGACCAGCAGGAAGAAGGTCGTCGGTGCGAGCAGCGGGAAGACGATGGTCCAGAAGCGCTTCGTCTCCCCGGCGCCGTCCATGGCCGCCGCCTCTATCAACGTCTTCGGCACCGCCTGCAGCCCGGCGACGAAGAACAGGAAATTGTAGCTGATCTGCTTCCAGGCAGCCGCAGATACCAGCAGGATCATGGCTTGGTTTCCGTTAAGCAAGGGATCCCAGGCGATGCCGAGACCTCTCAACGCGTAGGCCAGCGAACCGATCGAGGGGTTGAACAGAAACAGCCACAACATGCCGGCAATCGCCGGCGCCACCGCATACGGCCAGATCAGCAGCGTGCGATAAAGGCCTTTGCCGCGCACCACCTTCTCGGCCATGACGGCAAGCAACAGGGCCACACCCATGGCGACCATCGCGGTCGCCAGAGAGAACACCAGCGTAACTTTGATCGAGTTGAGGTAGGCCGGGTCGGCCAGCACCTTGCGAAAATTGGCGAGCCCGACGAACTTGCTCTTCAGCCCGAACGGGTCTTCCCTGAGCATCGACTGGTAGAGCGCCTGCCCCGTCGGCCAGTAGAAAAAGATCAGCGTAATGGCGAGTTGCGGCGCCACCAGCAGATAAGGCAGGGTCTTGTTGGGAAAGACGACGCGTGGAGACAGGGTGATTCCCTCGCTGTGCAGGAAATCGTCCACGCGGGTCCGCGTGGACGAGGTTCAACTGACAAATCGCTTCAGTTTCCGATCGCTTCCTGAATCGCCTTGTTGCCGCGTGCGACCGCGTTGTCGAGCGCCTGCTGCGCAGTCTGCTGGCCGGCCAGCATCTTCTCGAACTCCTCGTTCTCGATGTCGCGCACCTGCGGCAGGTTGACGAGGCGCACGCCCTTCGAGTTCTCGGTCGGCGCCTTGCCCAGCATCTGCAGGATCGGCGTCTCACGGCCCGGATTCTTGTCATAGAAGCCGGACTTCTTGGTCGCCTCATAGGCAGCGAGCGTCACCGGCAGATAACCCGACTTCTGGTGCAGATACTCCTGCACTTCGGTCTTGGACAGGTAGGAGAAGAACGCCGCGACGCCCTTGTATTCCTCGTCCGATTTGTTGCCGAACACCCACAGGCTGGCGCCGCCCGGCGTGGTGTTCTGGGGCGCGCCCTTTGCGTCACTATCATAGGGAAGCTGGCCGATGCCGTAGTTCATGCCCGACTTGACGATGTCACCGAGACCCCCCGACGATTCGGTGAAGATGCCGCATTCTCCGGCAAGAAAGATCTGCTTGGCTTCGGATGTACGGCCGCCATATTTGAAGGTGCCGTCCTTGGCCAGGTCGGCGAGCGCCTGGAAATGATTGACGAAGATCGGCGCATTGATCTTGAGCTCGACGTCGGTTCCGGCAAGTCCGTTCTGGTTGGTGCCATAGGAAACGTCGTTCCAGGCAGCGAAGGCCTCAAGGTGGATCCAGGTCAACCACGTCGAGGTATAGCCGCAGGAAGCGGCGCCGCTCGCTTTGATCTTCTTGGCGGCTTCCCACACCTCGTTCCAGGTCTTTGGCGGATTGTTCACATCAAGCCCGGCCTTCTGGAAGATATCCTTGTTATAGTAGAGGATGGGCGACGAGGAATTATAGGGGAAGGACAGCATGGTCCCGTCCGGCTTCGAATAGTAGCCGACGATGCCGGGCAAATACTGGCTCTTGTCGAAGGTCACGCCGGCGCTGGTCAGCACATCGGCCACCGGCTTGATCGCACCTTCGGCGGCCATCATGACGCCGGTACCCACGTCGAACACCTGGATGATGTCGGGCGCTTGCCCCGCACGAAAGGCAGCGATGCCGGCATTCAGCGTTTCGGGATAGGTGCCCTTGAAAACAGGGAGAATTTCATAGTCGCTCTGGCTGGCATTGAAATCCTTGGCGATCTTGTCGACCACCTCGGCATTGGCGCCGGTCATTGCATGCCACCAACTGATCTGGGTGGCGGCGAAGGCGGAGGTGGTGGAAAGCAGGGTCAAGGTGGCGGCAACACCGGCCGCAAAGCCGAACAACTTCATGTTTCATCTCCCGTTTGTCATTGGCGAAAGGGGCGCTCCCGCGAACGCAATATGTGTCTCTGATGACAATCGGACAACGGATTTGTTGCTGTTTCGTGAATTTCATACCCGGCTAACTTCGCGCCCCCTCGCCTTGCAACGAGGACCGAGAGAAATGCCAAGCCGGCTCAGCGATAGAATGGGGCATGGTGGGCCTGCAAGGATCGCCGACCGCCCAGCGATGCGTGAAGGGCCCGCGTGACAGCGCCACGCACCTGCACCGTGCGGCCGCCAAACCGGCGCTCGGCCAGATCGAGATCGGCCGAGCGGCATCGCGCCAGGCGCTGCTGTAACCGTGCGTCTGGAATGAGACAGGATCGCCGCAACGTACAACCCGAAAAACCCGCTGTAGTTGTAGTTCGCATAACCGATTCTTCGTCAAGCGTGGCATACTAATCAAGTGGACGGCTTGATTGCTGTGGGAGAGCAGGTGGGGCGAGATGCTGACGGTCTATAATTGTATCGTGCATGAGCACGATCTGAGACTGGTCGCACTGGCAGCGCTCATTTGCGGTATTTCTTCCTTCTCGGCGGTCAACCTGCTTCGCCATGTCGACCGCTCGAGCGAGCGCAACCGCTATACCTGGCTGATGATAGCAGCCACTTCCACCGGCTTCGGTATCTGGGCGACGCACTTCATCGCAATGCTTGCCTTTTCTCCCGGAATCCCCAACGCCTACAATACGGAAATGTCGGCGCTTTCGCTCGCCGGTTCCGTCGCCCTGACCGCTGCGGGCATGTGGATCGCCACCTTGCGCCGGGGCATCGACTACCCTCTGGTCGGCGGCGCGGTCCTCGGCGCTGGTATCGCCGCCATGCACTATATCGGCATGGCCGCCTTCGAGGTCGAAGGGCGCATCGTCTGGAACCCGCTGCTGGTCGGCGTCTCGGTGCTGACAGGCGTCACCCTCGCCGCGCTGGCGCTGCTGGTGGTGTTGCGACGGCCGTCCATGCAGGCCACAATCGCCGCCGCCATCCTGTTGACGCTGGCGATCTGCAGCCTGCACTTCATCGCCATGGGCGCGGTGTCGATCTTCCCGGACTCCTCCATCGAGATATCGCAGTTCACGGTCGAACCGGTGTCGCAGGCCTTCGCCGCCGCTGCAGTCAGCCTGGCTATCCTGGTGCTTTCAGCCGCAGCATTGTGGATCGACCTTCGCTTCCGGCGTCACAAGCTCGAGGCCGAGCGCATGCACGGCCTCGCCAACGCCGCCGTCGAGGGGCTGATCGTCTGCGATGGCGCCCGCATCGTCAGCGCCAATGACAGCATCGCGGCACTCACCGGCATTGCGCCGGAAGTGCTGAACGCGATGCTGCTTGGCGATCTCTTCGGCGAACGCACCGCGGCCGGCATGTCCGACTGCAGCGGACAGGCACAGGAAGCCGAACTCAGAGCCCATGACGGCGCCACCATCCCCGTCGAACTTATCGCCAGAAGCATCGACTATTGCGGCAAGCGGCACAGCGTTGTCGCCGTGCGCGACATCCGCGAACGCAGGAAGGCCGAGCAGGAGATCCTGCGCCTCGCCCATTTCGACCCGCTGACCGGGCTCCCCAACCGCCGCAGTTTCTCCGGCCGGCTCGAGGCCGAAATTGCCGCAATGGACCGCGGCGGCAAGGGTGGGCATCTTGCGCTGCTGCTGCTCGACCTCGACCGCTTCAAGGAAGTGAACGACCTGTTCGGGCATGGCGCCGGCGATGCCATGCTGCAGAAGGTGGCGCTATGCGCCTCCGCCGTGCTCCGCCACGGACAGATGCTGGCGCGTCTCGGCGGCGACGAGTTCGCCATCATCGCTCCGAACCTTCCCGATCCGCAGGCGGCCGGCCGCATCGCCGAGGCGGTGCTGGCGGCCATGCGCGAGGAAAACCGGCTGTCGGTCGGTGGCGGGCTGGTGTCGGCCAGCATCGGCATTGCACTTTATCCGCTCGACGCCGATGAGCCGACACTCCTGGTCAGCCACGCCGACACCGCGCTCTACCGCGCCAAGGCCGAGGGCAAGGACACTTACCGTTACTTCGAGGCCTCGATGGGCGCCGAGGCGCGAGACCGGCGCGTGATGGAGCACGAACTGCGCCAGGCGATGGCGCGCGATGAGTTTCGCCTCGTCTACCAGCCACAAAAGGAGATCAGCAGCGGGCGGATGGTCGGGTTCGAAGCGCTGATCCGCTGGCGCCATCCGCAGCGCGGCGACGTGTCGCCGGCGACCTTCATCCCGGTGGCCGAAGACAGCGGCGTCATCATCCAGATCGGCGAATGGGTGCTGGCGACGGCCTGCGCCGAGGCTGCGCGCTGGAAGAACCCTCTCACCGTCGCGGTCAATGTCTCGGCGGTGCAGCTCCACAATCCGAATTTCAGCCGCAAGGTGCATGAAGTCCTGCTCGGCTCCGGCCTGACGCCCGGCAGGCTCGAACTCGAGATCACCGAAACGGCGCTGGTCAAGGACATGCCGCGCGCGCTGGCGACCTTGCGCCAGGTGAAGGCGCTTGGCGTGCGTGTGGCGATGGACGATTTCGGCACCGGCTACTCCTCGCTGTCCAATCTCCGCGCCTTCCCCTTCGACAAGATCAAGATCGACGGCTCATTCATCAAATCAGTCGACAGCAACGGCCAGGTGGCAGCCATCGTGCGCGCCGTTCTGGGGCTTGGCCGCGGTCTCGGCCTGCCGGTTCTGGCCGAGGGCGTCGAGACGCTGGGCGAGCTGAAATTCCTCGACGCCGAGGCCTGCGAGATCGGCCAGGGCTACTATCTAGGCCGGCCCAGCCCGATCGAGGCGTTCAGCGAATTGACCGGCGTAGCGGCACCGGCGGCACAAGACGACGCCGGCGTTAAACAACGCGGCGGCAGCATCTTGATGCTGCCGCCGGCGGCGGCCCTGCGCTCAGCCTAGAGCAATTTCAGGAAAAGTGTGAAACGGTTTTCCGTCCGAAATTGCGTCGAAACAAAAAAGTTAGCGCGGGCCGTTTCGACGAAACGGTGAACCGCTCTAAGGGGCGAGTGCGGCCTCGACCAGGCGCTTGGCATCCGGTCCTGACCATTCGGCCGGTCCGTTCATATGCGCGATCAGGCAGCCTTCGCCATCGATCAGCATGGTGACGGGGAGGCCTAGCGCCAAGCCACGCGTCTTGACGTCGTTGAACAGCGCCAGCGTCGAATCGCGGTAGTAGCCGAGCGACCCGATGCCGATATCGGCGAGGAACTTCTTGGGCTTCACATCGTCGCCGGCATCGACATTGACCGCGACCACTTCGAAGGCATCGCTGCCCTTTTCCTTCTGCAAGGCGTCGAGCGCCGGCATTTCGGCGCGGCAGGGCGCGCACCACGTTGCCCACAGATTGAGCAGCACGGTCTTGCCGGCATGATCGGCGAGCGTCATCGGCTTGCCGTCGGGACCGTTGAAGGCGAGACTTTCCAGCGATTGCGGCGGATCGGCGGGCAGCAATGCCGCAACCTGGCCGGTGGCCGCGGCGGCAACTTTTTTGGCGCGGTCGCTCTTGGCGGCGCAGGCGACGTCGTCCTTGCTGTTGCCCGCGCCGGCCGCAGGTGCGCTGCCGGTGGCTGCGTTGTTGCCAGACCCGCTCTCGCTGACATATACCGCGACCGCGCTGGCCAGCACGCCCGCCAGCAAAGCGGCGAGGATCAGGCGCGGGGCCGGGAAGTATCTGTTACCGTCTGCCATTTTTCTAAGACTGCTCCGGAGCACGGGTTATAGCGATGAGCGACAAGAAGGCCAGCAACCAGATGTGGGGCGGACGTTTTGCCTCGGGTCCGGCCGCGATCATGGAAGCGATCAACGCATCGATTTCGTTCGACCGCAAACTCTATGCCCAAGACATAAGAGGTTCGGTCGCCCACAGCGAGATGTTGGCTGAAACGGGCATTATTTCGGCGGCCGATCAAGAAAAAATCGCTCACGGGCTGAACACGATCCTGAAAGAGATCGAGGCCGGCACGTTCGAGTTCTCGACCCGGCTGGAAGACATTCACATGAACGTCGAGGCCCGCCTTGCCGACCTGATCGGCCCGGCCGCCGGCCGCCTGCACACGGCGCGGTCACGCAACGACCAGGTGGCGGTGGATCTCCGGCTTTGGGTCAAGGACGAGTGCTTTCGCGTCGCCGAGGCGCTGAAGGGGCTGATCTCAGCCTTGCTCGACCGCGCCGAGGAGCATGCGGCGACCGTGATGCCCGGCTTCACCCACATGCAGGCGGCGCAGCCGGTGACCTTCGGCCATCATTGCATGGCCTATGTCGAGATGTTTTCGCGCGACCTGTCGCGGACCCGCGATGCCATCGAGCGGATGGATGAAAGCCCGCTCGGCGCGGCAGCGCTTGCCGGCACCAGTTTTCCGATCGACCGCCACAAGACCGCGAAGGCGCTCGGCTTTCGCGAGCCGATGCGCAATTCGCTCGACAGCGTCTCCGACCGCGATTTCGCGCTGGAGTTCTTGAGCCTGGCCGCGATCTGCGCCACGCATCTGTCACGGCTCGCCGAAGAAATCATCATCTGGTCGACGCCGCAATTCGGCTTTGTCAGGCTGTCGGATTCCTTCTCCACCGGCTCCTCGATCATGCCGCAGAAGAAGAACCCGGACGCCGCCGAACTGGTGCGCGGCAAGACCGGCCGCGTCACCGGCCATCTGGTCGGGCTGCTGACGGTGATGAAGGGCATGCCGCTGACCTACGGCAAGGACATGCAGGAAGACAAGGAATCGGTCTTCGACGCCGCCGAGACGCTCGATCTGATGCTGGCGGCGATGACCGGCATGGTGCGCGACATGACGGTCAATGCCGCCGCCATGAAGAAGGCCGCCGGCTCGGGCCACGCGACCGCGACCGACCTCGCCGACTGGCTGGTGCGCACGCTGGGCCTGCCCTTCCGTGAGGCACACCATGTCACCGGCCGCGCGGTGGCGGTGGCCGAAGAGAAGAAGGTGAGCCTTGAAAAGCTGTCGCTGGAAGATCTGCAGTCGATCAACCCCGGCATCACGGCAGACATCTTCTCGGTTCTGGCCGTGCAGAATTCGGTGAAGAGCCGCACCAGTTTCGGCGGCACGGCGCCGTCGGAGGTCAGGAAGCAGATCCGCAGCTGGAAAAAGCGCATCGCCAAGGCATGATGCCGGGGTGCAATGCGCCTAAAACTCGGTTAAAAGCGCAGCACATAAAGTTTCGGACGGATGGATCGATGACCGCAAGCAGGATTTTGGTGACGCTGACGCTGCTGACGGCGATGGCTGCCGTGACCGCTTGCGGCCGTAAGGCTGGTCTCGATACGCCCTATGAAGCGGCCGTCCAGGCCCGCAAGGACGCCGAGCGCGCCAAACAGCCGGTGCCGCCGGAGCCGGAAAAACCGGTCGTGGACAAGAAGTTCATCCTCGACCCGCTGATCTAGAGCCGATGAGACCGGCTTGGTCTTTCTGACCAGGTCTCGTGCTAACTAGGTCTCGTGCTCCAACTTCCGGAAACACTCTCGTGAACCATTTCGATTACCGCGACGGCGTGCTCCATGCCGAGGACGTGGCGATACCAGACATCGCCGCAAGCGTCGGCACGCCGTTCTATTGTTATTCGACGGCAACCTTGACGAGGCACTACCGGGTGTTCGCCGGGGCCTTTGCCGGGCTCGACACGCTGGTCTGTTACGCCTTGAAGGCGAATTCCAACCAGGCGGTGCTGCGAACGCTGGCAAAGCTCGGCGCCGGCGCCGACACCGTCTCGGAAGGCGAAATGCGCCGCGCGCTCGCCGCCGGAATCCCGGCCAACAAGATCGTGTTTTCCGGTGTCGGCAAGACCGCGCGCGAGATGGATTTCGCGCTCGAGGCCGGCATTCTCTGCTTCAATGTCGAATCCGAGCCGGAGCTTGAATTGCTGTCGGCCCGCGCCACCGCGCTCGGCAAGGTGGCGCCGGTGTCGCTGCGCATCAACCCGGATGTCGACGCCAGGACGCACAGGAAGATCTCCACCGGCAAGGCCGAGAACAAGTTCGGCATTCCATGGCAAAGGGCGCGCCAGGTCTATGCCCGCGCGGCCGGTTTGCCGGGCACCAAGCCCATCGGCATCGATACCCATATCGGCAGCCAGATCACCGAGTTGCAGCCCTTTGACGATGCTTTCGCGCTTCTGGCGGAACTGGTCGGCGCGCTGCGCGCCGATGGCCACGCCGTCGAGCATGTCGATCTCGGTGGCGGCCTCGGCATCCCCTACCGCACCGACAACAGCCCGCCGCCTCTGCCCGATGCCTATGCCGATATCGTCAGGAAGCATCTGACAAAGCTTGGGGTGAGGGTGATGTTCGAGCCGGGCCGGCTGATCGTCGGCAATGCCGGCATCCTGGTCTCGGAAGTGATATTCGTGAAGGAAGGCGACGCCAAGAACTTCCTCGTCGTCGACGCCGCCATGAACGATCTGATCCGGCCGACGCTCTACGATGCCTTCCACGACATCAAGCCGGTGGTGCAGCCGCCGGCCGACACGCCGCGCATGGCGGTCGACGTCGTCGGCCCGGTCTGCGAGACCGGCGACTATCTCGGCCTCGACCGTGACCTGCCCCGGCTCAAGTCTGGCGACCTCATTGCCGTCACCACCGCCGGCGCCTATGGCGCGGTGCAATCCGGCACCTACAACACCCGCCTACTTGTGCCTGAGGTTCTGGTCGACGGCGACCGTTTCCATGTCGTACGCCGGCGCCAGACCTATGACGAGCTTATCGGCCTGGATTCGGTGCCCGACTGGCTTGCATAGGAGCCGCCACGGCGGCTGCGCTACAGCCGGTTTTGGATGAGCATCCTTGTGTCGGCGATCCTGTCCTCGTCGCGGCGGTAGAACGTCCATTGCTTGATGCGCTTGGGCCGCAGCAGGCCGGCCTGGGTAAGCACGCGCATATGTTCGGAGAGCGTCGCCTGCGTAATGCCGAGCTTCTCCGCGATCAGCAGCGCGCAAACGCCATCCTCGACCAGATCGCCGTCTGCCTGGGCCGGGAAATGCGCCTGCGGATCCTTCAGCCAGTCGAGGATCTGCAGCCTGCGTTCATTGGCGATCGCCTTGAAGACATCAACCTCTTGCATTTAGCCATTTTGCCAAGTTACTAATTGCTGTCAATCCCAAGGAGATGGTCATGACGAACGGCAACACCGTCACGCGCGAACGCATTGCCGCGATGGAACCGCGCATCCGCCGCTATATCAGGCACACGCCGGTGCTGCGCGTCGACATGGCCGATTTCGACCGGCCGCCGCTGGCGGTCGACCTCAAGCTCGAATGCCTGCAGCATTCCGGTTCGTTCAAGGCGCGCGGCGCCTTCACCAATCTGCTCGAACGGCCGGTGCCTGCGGCCGGCGTGGTTGCGGCTTCGGGCGGCAATCATGGCGCCGCGGTCGCCTATGCCGCCATGCGGCTTGGCCACAAGGCGACGATCTTCGTTCCCGAAGTCAGCCCACCGGCCAAGCTGCAGCGCATCCGCGGCTACGGCGCCGAACTGATGGTCGGCGGCGCCCGCTATGCCGAGGCGCTGGCCGCCAGCGAGGCTTTTGCTGAAAAGACCGGCGCGCTGCAGATCCATGCCTTCAACCAGGAGGAAACATTGGTCGGCCAGGGCACGCTCGGCCTCGAAATCGAAACCGATCTGCCAGACATCGACACGCTGCTGGTCGCTGTCGGCGGCGGCGGCCTGATCGGCGGCATCGCCGCCTGGTTTGCCGGCCGCATCAGGATCATCGCCATCGAGCCCGAAGGCGCGCCGACGCTGCATCGCGCCTTCGAGGCCGGCCACCCCGTCGATGCGCCGGCCGAAGGCGTCGCCGCCGATTCGCTGGCGCCCAAACGCGTCGGCGAGATGATGTTCCCGATCGCCGAGGCCTTCGTCGAACGCTCCATCCTGGTCACCGACGACGCCATCATCGCCGCGCAAAAGGCGCTGTGGGAGCGGGTGCGGATCATCGCCGAGCCGGGCGGCGCAGCGGCCTTCGCAGCGCTGCTGTCCGGCCGCTACACGCCGGCGCCGGGCGAGCGGATCGCCGTCCTTGTCTGCGGCTCGAATACCGATCCGGCGAAATTCTAAACCTTGCTTCGACTGAAGTGGGACGCAAACCCGTCAAAGCTTTTCAAGTTTTCCGGAACCGCCTCGCCTTTGCCGTGTTTGCTGGTAAACTTCTGCTTGTTGAGTCCGGGCCATCCCGCCCGGGCAGGAAGGGCCGATGACGGAACGCCCCATTTCCAGTGGCGATCGCAGCCTGGCCGGGCGGCTTGCCCTGAGCCGGCTGGCGACACGGGTCTCGATGACGGTCGAGCGCGGCTGGCCGCTGCTTCTGCCGCTGCTCATCATCGCCAGCCTGTTTCTCAGCCTCTCCTGGCTCGGCCTTTTCCCCCGGCTGCCTGACATTGCGCGCGTTATCCTGGTCACGGCGTTCGGTATTGCCACGCTGGCGGCGCTCTATCCGCTGCGTTTCTTCAAGCTTCCATCCGCCGCTGAAATCGACCGCCGTATCGAGGCCGCCAACCAGCTGCAGCACAGCCCGGTGCTGGTGCAGACCGACCGTCCCAGCGGCAAGGAAAGCATCTTTTCCCAGGCGTTGTGGCGCGAACACCAAAAGCGCATGGCCGACAAGCTCGGCAGCCTTGGCGCCGACCTGCCGCGTACGCGCGTGCCGGAGCGCGATCCGTGGGCATTGCGTGCCGTGGCGGCGCTGCTGTTGGTCACCGCTTTTGCCTTCTCCTTCGGACCGTCCGGCGGCAGGCTGTCCGATGGTTTCAGTGCCCATGCGGCGCGCGACATCGTACCGCCGCGCATCGATGCCTGGGTGACCCCGCCGGCCTATACCGGCAAGCCGCCCATCTTCTTGACCGCGCCAGTCATCGATGGCAACGCCAAGCAGGCGGTTGCCACCTTCACCGTGCCGCAAGGCAGCGACGTCTCGCTGCGCGTGACCGGCGGCTCCGGCGAGGAAACGCTAAGCTTTGCCGACAAGGGCGGCAATGCTCGCGCCATCGACCCGTCGGGACCACAGGTGGCGGCCGTCAAGGCAGCGGCGGTCAACCCCGCGACCCCCAAGCTGCGCCAGTTCACCGGCAAGCTGACCGCCGACGGCACGCTGACGCTGAAGTCGGGCGAAGCCGATCTCGGTCGCTGGGCCTTCGCGGTGATCCCCGACAAGCCGCCGACGATCCGCTTCGTCGGCGAGCCCAAGCGCGCCGTCAACGGCGCCTTCGAGCTCAACTACCAGATCGACGACGACTATGGCGCGGCCACCGCCAAGGCGGTTTTCGCGCTGGCCGATCCGGCGGCGCCCGATGCGCATCCGCTCTACGGTCCGCCTGACCTGCCGCTGGCGCTGCCGCGCCGCGGCGGCAAGGCGAACGCCGCCAAGACCACTAAGGACCTCACCGAGCATGTCTGGGCCGGCGCCAGCATCAAGCTGTCGCTTGTGGCCACCGACGATGCCGGACACACCGCGACCAGCGAAACCAAGACTATTGTGATGCCGGAGCGGCCCTTCGCCAACCCGCTGGCGCGGGCGGTGGTCGAGCAGCGCCGCCTGCTGGCGCTCGACGCCAATGCCAAGCCGCGCGTGCTCGACCTGATGGACGCCATCACGCTGCGGCCCGAGGACACGTTCGACAACATGTCGCATTACCTCGCCATCATGAGCGCCCGCAGCCGGCTGAAGATGTCGGACAGCGACGATCAGTTGCGCAACGAGGTTGCCTATCTCTGGGAAATCGCGCTCGGCATCGAGGAAGGCAATCTCTCGTCCGCCGAAAAGCGGCTCCGCCAGGCCCAGCAGGCGCTGCAGGACGCCATCAAGCGCGGCGCCAGCGACGAAGAGATCGAAAAGGCGATGAAGGAACTGCGCGAGGCGATGAACGAATTCCTGCAGGAATTCGCCGAGCGCGCCAAGCAGAACCCGAACGCGCCGCAGATGCAGCAGAATGGTCGCGAGCTGCGTCAGAGTGATATCGACCGCATGATGGACCAGATCGAGAACCTGGCGAAGTCGGGCGACCGCGACAAGGCGCAGGAGCTGCTGTCGCAGCTGGAAAACATGATGAACAACCTGCAGGCCGGCCGTCAGCAGCAGGGCGGCGAGCAGGACAGCGAGATGCGCCAGCAGATGGACAAGCTGGGCGAGATCATGCGCCGCCAGCAGGAGATGATGAACGACACCTACCGCATGGACCAGATGCAGCGCGGAGATAATCAGCAGCCCGGCGAAGGCAATGGCGACGACCCGGACCAGCCGGGCGTCGGCAAGGATCGCGATCCTCTCGCCCGGCCGAAGTCGATGACACCGCAGGAATTCGCCGATGCGATGAAGCAGCTGCAGGAAGGCCAGGGCCAGTTGCAGAGCGAACTCGACAAGCTGAAGAAGGGCCTGGAAGGCATGGGCATGCAACCCAATGAGGGGTTTGGCGACGCTGGCAAATCCATGGGCAATGCCGAAAAGTCGCTTGGCGAAGGCGAAGGCGACCAGGCAGTCGGCCACCAGGGTCGCGCGCTGGAAGCGCTGCGCAAGGGCGCCAAGGAGATGATGAAGCAGCTGCAGGCGATGCAGGGCGACCAGGGCGGCAGCCAGGAAGGCGGCCGCCAACAGGACGCCGGCCGCGATCCGCTGGGCCGACCACGCGCCAGCCGCGGACCCGATTTCGGCGATTCGGTGAAGGTGCCCGACGAGATCGACGTGCAGCGCGCCCGCCAGATTCTCGAGGCGATTCGCAAGCGGCTCGGCAACGCGCTCAGCCCCGACATCGAGCGCAGCTACCTCGAGCGGCTGCTGGAGCTGAAGTAGCCTCCAAGGCAACATCCGTCGAACTGAATGGTATCAGCGCCATGCCGAAACTCGGTGCCGTCACGCCCATCCTGCGCATCTTCGACATCGCCAAGGCACGCGAATTCTATGTCGACTTTCTCGGCTTCAAGGTCGAGTTCGAGCACCGCTTCGACGACAATGCGCCGCTCTATATGGGTGTAATCCGCGACGGCTGTGTCCTGCATCTGAGCGAACATCATGGCGACGGCGCGCCGGGTATAGCCATGCGCATCAAGGTCGAGGACATCGCGGCATTGCACCGCGAACTGATCGGCAAGAGATACCGCTACGCCCGGCCGGGCCTCGAAACCACGTCGTGGCAGACCCGTGAAGTGTCGGTCGGCGACCCCTTCGGCAATCGCCTGCATTTCTACGAGGATGCAACAGACTAAGCCGGCCGGTTGACGAACGCCTCGCGGATCGCCTCCTGCATGCCGTCGATAGCCTCGCCTGAGGCATTTGGGCTGCGGTGCATCACCACATTCGAGGAATCGATATGACCGAACCCGTCAGCGGCGGTGAGTTCACGACAGCCGTCCGGAATATTGCTGTGCGAGATCGGCGCGATCGCCAGGCCAGAGGTGACGGCGAGCTTCAGGCCGCCGGTGGTGTCGCTGGTATAGGCGACACGGTAGGCCAGCCCACGCTGCTCAAGCGATTTGATGGCAAAGTCCTTGCACCAGCCGGCCCGGTTGTAGAGCGCGATCGGCACCGGCCGCTCCTCATGCATGTGATGCAGGCTCGATGTCACCCACACGGTCGGATCGTGCATCAGCACCTCGCCGCCGGAAGGATCCTGCCATTCGAACACCACGGCGAGGTCGAGTTCACCGGCCGCCAACGCTGCCAGCTGGGCGCCCGAATGTGCATAGCGCACGGTGACCTCGACCTTGGTGTGACGCTTCGAGAAGGCGCCGAGCGCGCGCGACAGGATGGCGTGACCATATTCCTCGGGAATGCCGATGCGCACCGGCCCGCCAAGCGGTGCCGCCGCCATCGATGCCGCCGTCTCGTCGAGCAGCGAGACGATGCGGCGGGCATTGACGATCAGCTCGCCGCCACGGCGCGTCAGCGCCACGCCGCGCGAGCCGCGTTCGAACAGGCTGTCGCCGACCAGCTCCTCGAGCTTCTTCATCTGCATCGACACCGCCGACTGGGTGCGCCCGGCCTGCTCCGCCGCCCGGGTGAAATTGCCCGCTTCGGCAATGGCGACGAAGGTGCGCAGGAGATCGCTGTCGAGGGTCGGCCGCATCGAATCCGTCATAAGCAAATTTGATCTCTGGTATCATTCCAATTCGTTTGCAACATGTCAAACGCCGCAGCATAGTCCGCTCACCCATTGGATATGCCGCCGCGAAACCGGCTGCGGACCAATCAAAGAGTCCTCACTCATACCCGCTGCCCGAAACGGTAGCGGGTTCTTTTTACCCCATGGCCGGGCGGCTGCGGGCAGTTAAGGCAAGGGCCGGCAGAACAACATGCGCAACCGGATCGTTCTCGGCATCATCAGCCTGTGCCTTGGCGTCCTGGTGTTCTCGCTCCAGGACCCGCTGGTCAAGGCGGTGTCGGCCGGCTATCCCGTGACCGAGGTGATGTGGATCCGCTCGATCGTCGCTTTGCCGATCCTGGTCGTTCTCGTTCGCGCCGACGTCGGCCTGCGGGCCATCGCCTCGAAGCGGTTCGGCCTGCTGACGATACGCGCCTTCATCCAGTTCTCCTCCTATACGGTTTACTATCTGGCGATCGCTGCCTTGCCGCTCGCCGACGCGGTGGCGCTCTATTTCATGGCGCCCCTGTTCATCATGGCGATAGCCGGGCCCTATCTCGGCGAGCGGGTATCCTGGCAGGCTCTCGCCACCGTGCTGATCGGCATGCTGGGCGTGGTCGTGATGCTGCGCCCGGGCGCCGGCCTGTTCGACTGGGCGGCGCTGCTTTCGTTGGGCTCGGCTTTGCTCTACGGCTTTTCACAGCTGATGGCGCGCAAGATCGGCGACACCGAATCCTCCACCGTCATGGCCTTCTACCAGAACGGCGCCTATCTGGTCGGCGCCGCTGCGGTTGCCGGCACGTTCTGGCTTGCCGGCATAACCCATGCTGTCCACCCCAGCCTCGAATTCCTGGTGCGGCCGTGGGTCTGGCCGACGACCCCGGATTTCCTCAAGATGGCGGCCTGCGGCTTCGTCGCTTCGGCCGGCATGATTCTGCTGTCGCAGGCCTACAGGCTGGCGCCCGCCAACCGCGTCGCCACCTTCGAATACACCGGGATTATCTGGTCGCCGCTGTGGGGCTTCCTGTTCTTCGACGAGGTGCCGCGCTCGACCACCGCCATCGGTGCGGCGCTGATCATCGGCGCCGGTCTGCTGGCGCTCAACACCGAACGGCGCCGGAGCGCTGCGCCTGTCCTCGCCGCGTCTCAGGATGCCGCCTGAAGCGTGTCAGGCGAAGCAGGCGAGCGCCTGGTCGACCCGCGAGCGGATTTCGGCCAGCGTGAAAGGCTTTTGCACGACGTCGATAATGATGCCGTTCAATTCCTCGGCGCGCTCGCGCTGGTCGGCATAGCCGGTCATCAGCAGGATCTTCATGTCAGGGAAAAGCCTGGCTGCGGCGATCGCCATCTCGATGCCATCCATTTCCGGCATGCGGATATCGGAGACGACGAGGTCGTAACCGCCGCCTGCAGCACTGACCATCGCCAGCCCTTGCGCGCCGTCGGCGGCGATATCGATCGAGTGCCCGGCGCGTTCGAGCGCGCGGGCGGCGAGGGTGCGGACGGACTCATCGTCCTCGACGATCAGAAGCTTTGCCATGGGCCGGAATTTGGCGGGCAAAAGTTGACTTTTTCTGAAAATTTGAAGCGTCGGGGGCCTTTTCTCAGGCATCGCCTTTGACGACACCGACAAACGGCAGTTCGCGAAAAGCGTGAGCGACGTCCATGCCGTAGCCGACGACGAAGTAATCGGGACAGTCGAAGCCGACATAGTCGGCGTTCAGCTCCGTCTGGCGGCGCATGCGCTTGTCCAACAGCACCGCGATGGCGCAGCTTTTGGCGCCCCGCGACAGCATCAGGTTGCGGGTGAAGGACAGCGTCTTGCCGGATTCCAGGATATCATCGATCAGCAGCACGTCGCGGCCGGCGACCTCATTGTCGATGTCGCGCAGCACCCTCACCTCGCCGCTGGTGGTGCCGGCGCCATAGCTGGAAATGAAGATGAACTCGACCTCCGGCGACAGCCCGACATCGTGCATGGCGCGGATCAAATCGGCGGCGAAGATGAACGAGCCCTTCAGCACCGAAATCACCAGCAGGTCGTGATAGTCGTGCTCGGCGATCTCCTTGGCGAGTTCGAGATTGCGCCGCGCGATCGCGGACGCCGAAAACAGGACCTCGATGTCCTTGCCGCGCACAACTGGCATCAACAACCTTTCCAGAGAAACCGACTAGCCGGCGAAGGTGACCGCCACGGCCTTGACGCCGTTTCTAGGCACATCGAGGCGGCTGGAAAAGCCGAATCTTTCGCCGGGCGCCAGAGAACGGTTGGATGTCCCCAGAGTATAGCGGGTGATGCGGCTGTCATTGCCGGTGACACGTATCTCCAGCGGCGGCAATTGTCCCGCCTTCAAACCGTCATTGACGGCCTCGCCATCCACGAACAGCACCGGGGTGGGTCCCGAGGCGTCGACACGCGAGGTGACGCCGGCAATGCTGAGTACGGCGCCCTCCTGCTGTTCGACTGACCAGAATGGCGTCTGGCGCACCAGCACGTGGCCACCCGAGACCCAGAAGGCGGCAAGCGCCGCACCGATGCCGGCAATCCAGAAGATCGGCCCGCCACGCGATGCCGGCCGCCCGGCTGACGCATCTGATTTGCGCAGCATCTCCATGCCTTCGATCGACGGCGTCGCGATGTCGCGCGCCGGCGTCGGCATGGCTTCTACACATGGGATCGGCTGCGGCAGCACCTCATAATCCGCATCGACGATGTCGGTCGCCACAGGACGCGATTCCGGTGCGACACTTGTCCCGGTCATGATTTCGCCGGAAACCGGGCGCGCGGTTCGCTGCTCAGCCATCATGGCCCCGCTGTTGCCTCTTCGTTTCTTTTGCGTAAATGGAAATGGTTAACGCTTCCCTCCGGAACCCTTGTGACGCACTCAAGAACAGCGAAAATTAACCGACGGTTAACCATGGCGGCCGATGGTCGTTGGACAGAAAGGGCTGGCACGCCGCCGCCCTCAGGTCGTCGCACGTGATCCGCTTCGAAAATGTCGGCCTCCGCTATGGCATGGGTCCGGAAATCCTCCGCGACATCTCCCTGCACATTCCGGAGAGCTCCTTCCAGTTCCTGAGCGGGCCCTCCGGCGCCGGCAAGACGACGCTGCTGCGCCTTCTGTTCATGTCGCTGAAGCCGACACGCGGGCTGATCACCATCTTCGGCAAGGACCGCTCGCGCATCTCGCGCGCTGAACTGCCGCATCTCAGGCGCCGGATCGGCGTGGTGTTCCAGGATTTCCGCCTGCTCGACCACATGACCACCTATGAGAATGTCGCTCTGCCGCTGCGCGTGCGCGGCCGCGAGGAAGCGAGCTACCGCACCGACGTCACCGAACTTTTGAAATGGGTTGGCCTGGGCGAGCGCATGCATGTGCTGCCGCCGGTCCTTTCGGGTGGCGAAAAGCAGCGCGCGGCAATCGCCCGGGCCTTGATCGAACAGCCCGAAATCCTGCTTGCCGACGAGCCGACCGGCAATGTCGACCCGCCGCTGGCACGCCGGCTGCTCAGGCTGTTCATCGAGCTCAACCGGCTCGGCACCGCTGTGGTGATCGCCACTCACGATCTCGGCCTGATGGAACAGGTCGACGCGCGCCGCATGATCCTGGCCGGCGGAAGGCTGGATATTTATGACTGAGCTATCGGCCGAACAGCTGCATGAAGACGCCGCCGAGCCCGCGACGACGACGCAGCGCGTCCAGCGCCGCATGGCGCCGATCGTGCCGGCGCAGAATATTGCCGGCCGCGCCTTGGTGCTGGTCATCGCCATCATGACCTTCCTGTCCTGCCTGACTTTCGGCGCCGTCACGCTGGTGCGCGACACTGCCTCGGTCTGGGAAAACCAGATCTCGCGCGAGGCGACGATTCAGATCAAACCGGTCGACGGCCTCGACATGGAGGCAGCCCTTGCCCAGGCCTCGCAGATCGTCGGCGAATTCCCCGGCGTGAAGGAAACCCGGATCATCGATCGCGACGCCACCGCGCGTCTGTTGGAGCCATGGCTGGGCTCGGGCCTGAATATCGACGAATTGCCGGTGCCGCGCCTGATCATCGTCACCATCGACGAGACCAGTCCGCCCGACTTTAGCGCCATCCGTGCGGCGCTCACGCCCAAGCTGCCGAGTGCTTCGCTCGACGATCACCGTACATGGGTCGACCGGCTGGTCGCCATGGCCCGCACCACGGTCACCATCGGCATCGCCGTGCTGGTCCTGATGCTGTCGGCGACGGTGCTGACCGTAGTGTTTGCGACGCGCGGCGCTATGGCGGGTAACGGCCATATCATCGAAGTGCTGCATTTCGTCGGCGCCGAGGCGCGCTTCATCGCGCGCGAATTCCGCTGGCATTTCCTGGTCACCGGCATGAAGGGCGCGGCCGCCGGCGGCGCAGCCGCGATCCTGGTTTTCATCGTCTTTTCCTGGTGGTCGTCGCGCAACATGGCAACGCCGCAGGCCGACCAGGCCACCGCTTTGTTCGGCAATTTCGCCATCGGATCGGCAGGCTATCTCGGCGTCGGCCTGATGGTGCTGGTGATCGGCGGACTGACAGCGGCGACCTCGCACGCCACCGTCGTCGCCTATCTCAGCGACATCGATGTCCGCCAGCCGGATGCGGGGTGAACCGTGAGGGCAGAAGCGAAAACAGTTCGGGGGCAAGGACAGGAATGGAAGGGACGATCACGGATCGAAAACCGACGTAACGCAATGTGCGCTTTTTTCCTTACCAAAAGGGCATTTCAGGATTAACCATAGGATGATGAACGCGCGGGAGTCGACCGGAACGGCTGGACAGATGCCAGTGGTGCGTTTGCGTGTGCGTACCGGGCTGGGCCGTTTGCGCACCGCCCTGCGTCTCGCCTCCCTCTGTCTACTGCTGCTGGTGGCCCTGTTTGCCGGTGGCTTCGGCTGGTTCGCCAGCAAGGTCAGCCACATGACGACCCCGACCAACCCGGCCAAGGCCGATGCGATCATCGTCTTGACCGGCGGTCAGGCCCGCCTCGACGCAGCACTCGATCTGCTTGCCTCCGGCAAGGGCGAGCGGCTGCTGATCTCAGGCGTGCATCCCTCTGCCAGCCGCCGCCAATTGCAGGCTGCTACCGGCGGCGACAAGGCGCTGTTTTCCTGCTGTGTCGACATCGACCGCGCCGCGCTCGACACGATCGGCAATGCCGAGGAAAGCGCTAAATGGGTGGAGAGCCACGCCTATGGCAGCGTCATCCTCGTCACCAACAATTACCACATGCCGCGCAGCCTGCTCGAGATGGGCCGCCTGCTGCATGGCGCCAGGCTTGAACCCTATCCGGTGGTCAACACCAATCTGGACAATGGCGACTGGCTGACCAAGCCGGAAGCGCTACGCGTGCTTCTGACCGAATACAGCAAATACCTGCTGGCGCTTGCGCGCGGCGTCGTCCCGGTCCGCCAGACTGCCGACAGCGTCGCACTGGCCGAGGTTTCGACCGCCAAGGACTAAAGCAATTCCAGGAAAAGTGTGTAGCGGTTTCCCCGGGAAAAGCACGTACGCTTTCCCTTGGGAATTGCGTCCAAACAGACGACTCTGACGGCGCTCGATTACCCCTTGACCGTGCCGTCTTCCGGGCCACGCAGCCGCGCAATCTCCTGTTCGAGGCTTTCAATCCGCTTGTCGCGTTCGGCGAGTGCGGCCGCGACATCGGCGGCCTCGAATCGCTGCGGAATGTGTTGCGGGCAATTGGCATCCCAGGCCGAGACGGTGAACAGGATGACCTGCTCGGGGCGCGCCTTGTAGTCCTGCGGCATCAGCCTTGCCAGAAGCTCGGCATCGTCCTCGACGACGCGCGCCGTGCCCCAGATCTTGACGCGCTGGCGATGCGCATAGTCGATCAGGAACAGGAATGCCTGGTTGTTGTCGGCGAGATTCCCCTGCGTGATGAACTGCCTGTTCCCGGAGAAATCGGCAAAGCCGATGGTCTTCTCGTCCAGCACCTTGAGGAAGCCGGCTGGCCCGCCGCGATGCTGGACATAGGGCTGACCCTCGCCATTTGCCGTCGACAGGAAGACGCTGGTCTGCGCCGCGATGAAGTCGGCGAGGTCGGGCGTGATATGGGCGCGCCATCCGCCGCGCTCCTCGGCGCTGGCATAGGCCTTGCGCGAACCTTTGCGGGTCTGGATCGCCTTGACGGTCGGCGTGAAGGCGACATCGCTGGTGAAAGTATGAGCATTCATGGAAGCCTCCGCGGGGCCGAAACACGGCCATTGTAAGCGAAGAGGTAGGTCCTTCCATGTTTTGGATGTAGATGGCATAGTTGCAAGCTATCCTTCCAATTTCCGGAAGAAACTATGGATCGTCTCGAAGCCATGTCGCTGTTCGTCGCCGCGGTGGAAGCGGGCAGCCTTTCCGCTGCCGGCCGCCATTTCGGCATTCCACTGGCAACGGTCAGCCGCAAGGTTTCCGACCTCGAAAAGCATCTTCAGGCGCGCCTGCTGAACCGTTCGACCCGGCAGCTCACGCTGACCGATGCCGGCCAGGCCTATCTCGCCGCCTGCCGCCGCATCCTCGGCGAGGTCGGCGAAGCCGAACGCACCGCTGCCGGCGAATACAGCACGCCGACCGGCGACCTGTTCATCACCGCGCCGGTCGTCTTTGGTCGCCTGCACGTGCTGCCTGTCGTCACCGAATTCCTGGCGGCTTATCCTCAAGTCAACATTCGCCTGACGCTGGCTGACCGGATAACCCAACTGGCGGAGGAACATCTCGACCTTGCCATCCGCATCGGCGAGCTTGCGCCTTCGAGCCTCATTGCCATCCGCGTCGGCGCGATCCGTCGCGTCGTGTGCGCCAGCCCCGCCTATATCGCCGCGCATGGCATGCCGCGGACGCCGGACGATCTGGCCGCGCATGAATGCATCAGTTTCGAAGGGCCTGCAGCGCTCGCCAGCTGGAGCTTTGCCGGCGACAAGGGCGAACTGATCGTGCCGATCCACTCACGGCTGCGCGTCAACACGGCGGAAGCTGCAATCGATGCCGCGATTGCAGGCGCCGGGATGACGCGGGTGCTCTCCTACCAGATCGCGGACGCAGTACGTTCCGGCGTGCTCGTCCCGGTCTTGCGACCCTTCGAGCCGCAGCCGTGGCCGGTGAGCCTCGTCCATGCCGGCCAAGGCCTGCTGGCGGTGAAACTCAGGGCGTTCCTCGATTTCGCCGCTCCGCGGCTGAAGCAGCGGCTATTGCAGGCGACGTGGTGAGTTGAGACTGGCTTGAGTCAGTGGCGAGCCGGCCTATGTCAGGCCATTGCGGCGTTTCCTTTTTGCCCGCGCTTGGTGTAACCAACGCACACCTCCTCAACGGGCCCTTCCCCGCATGCTCTATATCCGCTCGCTGGCGTTCAACTTCGTCTTCTATGTCAATCTGATCGTCCAGATGGTCCTCTGGACCCCTTACTACTTCCTCTCGCCACGCCATCGCGCCTGGTTCGTGCCGAAATTCTGGTCGCGCACCAGCCTGTGGCTCTACGACAAGATCGCCGGCACCAGGAGCGACATCACCGGCGTCGAGAACCTGCCGGAGGGCTCTTTCATCCTGGCGCCGAAACACCAGTCGTTTTGGGACGCGATCGCTTTCTTTCCCTTCCTCCACGATCCGCTTTATATCCTGAAGCGCGAGCTGACCTGGATCCCCTTCTTCGGCTGGTACATCCTGAAGATGCGGATGATCCCGGTTCACCGCGGCAGCCGCTCCAAGGCGTTGAAGCAGGTCGTTGCATCGACAAAGCAGGAGATGGGGCGCAATCCGCGCCAGCTGATTATCTACCCCGAAGGCACGCGCCGAGCGCCAGGCGACGAGCCGGCTTACAAATACGGCATTGTCGAGCTCTATACGCAGCTTGGCGTCCCGGTGGTACCGGTCGCCCATGTCGCCGGCCTCTATTGGCCTCGCCGCAAATTCTTGCGCTTTCCCGGCACCATCAAGGCCCGCTTCCTGCCGCCGATTCCGCCCGGGCTCGGCAAGGACGAATTCATGGACCGGCTGATCGGCGATACGGAAGTCGCCTGCGACCAGCTGCTGATCGAGGCATCGCAGGCTCCTAACCCGCCGCAAATGCCGCCGACGGCGGTCAAGCGGCTGGCCGAACTCGCCGCGGCCGCCAAAGCAATTCCAGGAAAAGTGTGAGCGGTTTTTTCCGTCCTGTATTCCGCCAAAACAAAAAAGACCAAAGCTTGATCTCTTCTGCGGGCCGGCTCAAGGCCACGCCGCCAGCGCCGTGGTCAGCACCAGCGTCGCCGCGAAGGCCAGATTGATGATCCGCGACGCCAGCGGCTGGCGCAGGGTGCGGGCGAAGGCCGCGCCGGCCAGCAGCCACAGCACATGGATGGCTACGATCATCAGGGTGAGAACCGCCAGCCTGGCCGGGATGCCGAGAGCATCGGCGCCGGCTGCGGTCGCGGAGCCAGCAAGGACCGCAGCAATCGCCACATAGGCTTTCGGGTTGGCAACGGCGAGCAGTAAGCCGCCGAGGAAGGTCGGCAGAACCGCGCTGCTGTCACGCGCGGCCAGCGGCGGCGCTGTCGCTATTCTGTAGGCGAGGTAGAGAATATAGGCGGCGGAAGCGACCGCCAGCACTGGCGCTACGCCCGGCATCGAGGTGAGGATAGCCTTGATGCCGGTGGCCACTACCAGCAGCACCGCGACCGTGCCTAAAATGATCCCCGATGTGTAGTGAAGCGAATTGCGCAGGCCGAAGGCGGCCCCTATGGCCGTGACGCTGATCGTCGCCGGGCCAGGACTGCCCATGACGACGGTTGCCGCCAGCACCAGCGCCAGCAATTGCTGCCAGGGCTGCGCCTGCGAAAGAATGTCTGCGGCCATGCTGCCTCTTCTCCGCAATAATGGAGAACAGTGTGGCAAGGCGGACAGCCGTCGTCTTGAACGATCGTGCCGAACCTGCGCGGCTAGGCGCTGGCCTTGTCCAGCGCCACGAGATCCTCCGCGCTGAGCTTCAGCGATGCGGCGCGCACCAGGCTGTCGACCTGGTCCAGCGTCGTGGCGCTGGCGATCGGCGCGGTGATGCCGGGCTGCGCCATCACCCAGGCGAGTGCTACTTCCGCCTGCTTGGCCGAATGGCGCGCCGCCACAGTGTCGAGTGCGGCCAGAATGCGCATGCCGCGGGCATTGAGATAAGCCTTCACGCCGCCGCCGCGTTCACTTTTGCCGAGATCGGCCTCGCTACGGTATTTGCCGCTCAAAAACCCCTTGGCGAGGCTGAAATAGGTGATGACGCCGATATCCTCGGCCACGCACAGATCATGCAGCGGCCCGTCGAAGGATGAGCGGTCGTAGAGATTGTATTCCGGCTGCAGCACGCTGTAGCGCGGCAGCCCGCGCAGGCTGGCAACATCGAGCGCGGCGCGCAGCTGGCCGGCGTCGAGATTCGAGGCGCCGATATGGCGGACCTTGCCGGCAGCGAGCAGCTTCTGGTAGGCGCCGAGCGTCTCTTCGTAAGGCGTGGTCGGGTCCGGCCAGTGCGACAAATAGAGGTCGATCACATCGGTCTGCAGCCGCTCAAGCGACGCCTCGACCGCCCTTTCGATATGGGCAGCGGACAGATCCTTCTTGCCTTGTCCCATATCCGAGCCGACCTTGGTGATGACGATGATCTTGTCACGGTTGCCGCGGCTTTTCATCCATTTGCCGATGATGGTCTCGGACTCGCCGCCCGCGTGGCCCGGCACCCAGCGCGAATAGGCATCGGCAGTATCGATAGCGTTGAGGCCGGCGTCGCCGAACCGGTCGAGCAGGTCGAAGGAGGTCTTCTCGTCCGCGGTCCAGCCGAAGACATTGCCGCCCAGGACCAGCGGCGCGATGGAAAGGTCGGTTTGACCGAGACGGCGTTTTTGCAAGACGGGGCTCCGTGGGCTGGCGGCGGGCGACCCGAATGCTTCGGGCCGCAGCTAAGCTAGGTCTCGCCGCGCCGAGGTCAAAGGCCTCAGCCAATTTTTCCAGCGGGCCAGCGCTTCACAAAGGCGCGAGCGCTTCGCTGCAGGCTCGCCGTGGTCTACCGGCTCACGAGGCGATCCGCTTCGCCACCTCTTCCAGCCAGTGGTCGCTGATACCCAGCGCCGCGAGATGCTGCAGCGTGTTGAGCACATAGTCCTCGTTGTTTCCGGACTGGCCGACGGCGCCACGGATAACACCTGCCGCATGCGCGGCATCGAGCCCGCCGGCATACTGCTCATGCTGGCGGTCGACGATATAGGCGACCGCTTTCACTCTCTCTCCCGCGGCCGCACCATTCACGTCGAGACTGATATCGAGCACACGCTCGAGGTAGACGCTGGTCACCAATTCGCGCTCGCGCAGATAGGTCAGCACCTCATCGCGCAGCTCGCCGGGCACGCGAAACGCCAGCCCGATGCAGGAGCCGCCACGGTCGAGGCCGAGCACCAGGCCCGGCCGCTGACGCGTGCCGCGATGCACGAAGGAATAGACGCAGAGCGACCGGCGGTAGCCGTAAAGCCGCGCGCGGCGGGTCTCCACATGCGCAAATCCCGGCCGCCAGATCAGCGAGCCATAGCCAAAAACCCAAAAATCGCCCATATCGCCAAGCCTGATTGCACGAAGGTGACGCCGCCGCATCGGAATCGGTGCTCTTCTGTGTTTTTGCTTGTTGCGTAACCACAGTCCACCCGCAACACGCCCGCGTTAATGAAAGCCGCAGCATGACGTCAAGTGACGAGCGTCCGTCGAAGTTTCGCCACCGGCTGATGTGGCTCGCTGCCTTGGTCGTTATGCTGTTCGGCGCCTACAGCGCGGTCTGGTTCTATGTCGCCGGTCGCGTCAGCAGCGAAGCCGACAAGGCGGTGGCCTCGCTCAAGGACAAAGGCATCGAGGCCGGCTGCGCCAACCTCACCGTCAGCGGCTACCCCCTGCGTTTTGCCATCTCCTGTGACAATCTGGCTTACGAGGACGACGCCAGAAACGTTGCCGCCTCGGCAGGCAGCTTCAACTTCGTTGCAGAACTCATCCGGCCTTTGTCGCCTGCCGCCGAGTTGCGTGGGCCACTGCGGACCTCGGTGCCCGGGATGGCGCCGCTATGGATCGATTGGGACAATCTGCAGGCCAATGCCAAGCTCTCCTGGCCCTTGCCACGCAGCATTTCGCTGCAGGCCGAGAGCTTGTCCGGCCAGACCGATCCGGCCGACGACACCGACCCGGTTTCACTGTTCAGCGCCGGAACGGCGGCGGGCGAGTTGCGACCCGACGGCCAGGACCTTGGCTATACCGGAAGCTTCACCGATCTTGAGATCGACGCCGACGCGATCGGCGGGCGCGTGCTGCCGCCGCTCGACGGCAGCGGCGACGCGACGCTGAAGAACGGCGTCGCGCTGATGAAGACGCAGGCCAGGAGCCTGCGCGGCCAGGCGGTCGACATCCACAAGCTCGATCTGTCGTCGGGAACCGCGCGCATCACCGTCTCCGGCCCGGTGTCGGTCGACGCCAACGGCCAGGTCAATGCCGACCTGACGATCAAGCTGCAGGATCCCAAAGCCGTGGCGGCAATCCTCGCCACCGCAATCCCCGAGCAGAAGAGCCAGATCGAGCAAGGCTTTGCCGGTCTGGCGCTGCTCGGCAACGAACCGTCGATGCCGCTCAAGGTGGTGAAGGGCAAGGCCTCGCTCGGCTTCATTCCGCTGGGCAAGATCAAGCCGCTCGATTAGAGCAATTCCAGGAAAACTGTGAGCGGTTTTCCGTCCGGAATTGCGTTAAAACAAAGAGATAGAGCATGATCGCAAAGAGCGGGAACGGCTTTTGGGGAGAGATCGTGCTCGAGCAAGCCGACGCATGAACCGACCGGTGAAACTGCTGAGCGTTGGCGCGCTGACGCTGGATACCATCCTGCGCGTCGAAACCCTGCCCACGCATCAGGGCAAGTTCATCGCCTCGGACGGCATCCAGATCGCCTCGGGCATGGCGACAAGTGCTGCCTGCGCCGCCCGCCGTCTCGGCGCCGAGGTGTTCCTGTGGGCAAGTGCAGGTGACGATGCCGTCGGCGACCAATTGCTGGCCGGCATCGAGGCCGAGGGCGTCGATTGCCGCTTTGTCCGCCGCGTCGAAGGCGCCCGCTCGGCGCTGGCCGCGATCCTGGTCGACGCTCATGGCGAGCGCATCATCGTGCCCTTCTACGACCCAAAGGCGCAGGCCGACCCCGAGGCGGTGCCTGTCGCCGATCTTTCCGGCTTCGATGCCGTGCTGGTCGATGTGCGCTGGCCGGGCGCCGCCGCTCTTGCCTTGACCGCCGCGCGCAGCGCCGGCCGTCCCGCCATCCTCGACGCCGACACGGCGCCGGTTGAGGTGCTGGAGCGCCTGCTGCCGCTGGCATCGCACATCGTCGCTTCGGAGACGGCGGCACGCATCGTCTGCGGCCATGCGCTGGACCCCGAAACCGCCTGTGCCGACCTCGCCAGCCGCACCGATGCCTTCGTGGCGGTTACCGGCGGCGCCGCGGGAAGCTGGTGGCATGACCGGTCCGCCGGATGCGTGCGCCACATCGCGGCGCCGAAGATCAAGGCGATCGACACGCTTGCCGCCGGCGACGTCTTCCACGGCGCCTTTGCTGTCGCGTTGGCGGAAACCATGCCGATCGAGCAGGCGTTGCGCTTTGCCAGCGCGGCGGCCGCGCTCAAATGCCAGCGCTTCGGCGGCCGGCTGGGGGCGCCAAACAGGGACGAGGCAATGGCCATGGTCGCGGCGACCTGGCCCGTCTGAAACAGATTTAACTTTTCACCGGGTGCTCGACCGCCTGGCGGCCGAAATCCGGCACGTCGATATCCTGGCCGGCCTCGATGATCGAACGGCGAACGGCCCGGGTGCGGGTGAACAGGTCGAACAGCTTGTCGCCGTCGCCCCAGCGGATCGCCCGCTGCAGCGAGGCGAGGTCCTCCGAAAAGCGCGCCAGCATTTCCAGGATGGCATCCTTGTTGTGCAGGCACACGTCGCGCCACATGGTCGGGTCGGAGGCGGCCAGACGGGTGAAGTCGCGGAAACCGGAAGCCGAATATTTGATCACTTCCGACTTGGTCACCGATTCCAGATCGTCGGCCGTGCCGACGATGTTGTAGGCAATGATGTGCGGAAGATGCGAAACGATGGCCAGCGTCATGTCATGATGCTGCGGGTCCATCGTGTCGATGTTGGAGCCGCAGCGCCGCCAGAATTCCGACAGCTTTTCCAGCGCGGCCGGATCGGTTCCCGGCAGCGGCGTGAAGATGCACCAGCGGTTTTCGAACAGCTCGGCGAAACCCGCATCCGGGCCCGATTTCTCCGTACCCGCCAGCGGGTGTCCCGGAATGAAGTGCACGCCGTCCGGCACATAGGGCTGCATTTGCGCAATGACGGAGGCCTTGGTCGAACCGACATCGGTGAGGATGGCGCCTTTTTTCAGCGCCGCTGCGATCTCTTGCGCCACCTCGCCCGACGATCCCACAGGCACCGAGACGATGATCAGGTCGGCGTCGCGGACCGCTTCCCTGGCGCCGGTGGTGTAGCTCTCGCCAAGACCGAGCTCCTTCGCCCGCGCCAGCGTGGCCGGGCTGCGCGTCGCGATGGCGACATGGCGGGCCAGGCCCTCGCGGCGGATGATTCGGGCCAGCGACGAGCCGATCAGGCCGATGCCGACCAGCGCGATCTTTTCAAACATCGGTAATGTCATTGTTTCAGCTTTTCAGGAATGTCGTGAGGGCCTCGATGACGCCGCGATTGGCTTCTTCGGTGCCGACGCTCATGCGAAGCGCATTGGGAAAGCCATAGCCGGTAACGCGCCGCAATATATAGCCGCGCTGGGTGAGGTAGTCGTCCGCCGCCTCAGCCGAATGCTTCTTGTCGTCGGGAAAGTGGATGAGGACGAAATTGCCGACGCTGGGCGTCACGCGCAGCCCAAGCTTCGTCAGTTCTTCATTCAACCAGGTAAGCCAGGTCTCGTTGTGCAACGAACTGCGCTCGACATGGGCGCGGTCGCGGATGGCGGCAATGCCGGCCTCGATCGCTGTTGCGTTAACGTTGAAAGGGCCGCGGATGCGGTTGATGGCATCGACGATGTGCAGTGGGCCATACATCCAGCCGATGCGCGCGCCGCCAAGGCCAAGCTTGGAGAAGGTGCGGGTCATGACCACATTCTGTGCGCTGCCCGCCAGCTCGATGCCGGCCTCATAGTCATTGCGCCTGACATATTCGGCATAGGCCGCGTCGAGCACCAGAAGCACGTTGCCCGGGAGAGCGGAATGCAGGCGGCGGACCTCCTGGAACGGCAGATAGGTTCCGGTCGGATTGTTGGGATTGGCGAGGAAGATGATTTTGGTCCGCGGTGTCACCGCGGCCAGGATCGCGTCGACGTCGGCGCGTTCCTCGGTTTCCTTGATCGTCACCGGTGTCCCGCCGGCCGACTGGATGTAGATCTTGTAGATCATGAAGGCGTGTTCGGTGATGATGGCCTCATCGCCGGCCGCCAGATAGGTCTGCGCCAGCAGGCCCAAAATCTCGTCGGAACCGTTGGAGCAGATGATGTTTGCCGGGTTGAGGCCATGCACCTCGGCGATCGCCTCGCGCAGCCGGCGGGCGGTGCCGTCGGGATAGACATCGAGCTTGCTGGCCACTTCGCGCGCGGCCTCGATCGCCTTCGGCGACGGGCCGAGCGGGTTCTCGTTCGACGACAATTTATGGACCTTGGCGACGCCGGCCGGTGCCGTGCTCTTGCCCGGCACATAGGCGTCGATGTCCATAATGCCCGCGCGGGGAGTCGGCCGTGCCTTGTCCGCTGTCTTGTCCATGTCGCAAATCCATCAAGAATGCCTCCGTCCGGAGGCCGCAGCGGAAATACAAGCCGTAGCCGCGAATGTCGAGAGGCGGGCAATAGCTGGCCGTTGACGCCGGGCCGCACGAGTTCTAGAAGAACGCAACAGTTCCGTGGTGATTTGGCCGGTCGGCTTGCAGCCACGTTAAACAACTCGCTAAAGGGCCGTTTGCGTGACGTAACCGGCTTTGCGATCGCATTGCCGGTTTTTTATTGCCTGACGGCGGGCAAGGAGAGTCACATGGCCGCGCTCCGCGCTACAAAAACCAACAACGAGGCCGACAACCCGTCGAGCCCTGTGTTGCGTTTTGGCCCTGACAAGCCGCTGAAGCTCGACGCCGGCACGCTTTTGTCGCCGTTCCAGATCGCCTACCAGACATATGGCGCCCTCAACGATGCCCGCACCAACGCCATCCTGGTCTGCCACGCGCTGACCGGCGACCAGCATGTCGCCAGCACCAATCCGGTGACCGGCAAGCCCGGCTGGTGGGAAGTGCTGATCGGTCCCGGCAAGATCATCGACACCAACCGCTTCTTCGTCATTTGCTCCAACGTCATCGGCGGCTGCCTCGGCTCCACCGGTCCGGCCTCGACCAATCCCGCCACCGGCAAGCCCTACGGCCTCGACCTGCCAATCATCACCATCCGCGACATGGTGCGGGCGCAATTGATGCTGGTCGACCATTTCGGCATCGAAAAGCTGTTTTGCGTGCTCGGCGGCTCGATGGGCGGCATGCAGGTGCTGGAATGGGCATCGTGCTATTCCGAGCGCGTCTTCTCGGCCCTGCCGATCGCCACAGGCGCACGCCATTCCTCGCAGAACATCGCCTTCCACGAGGTCGGCCGCCAGGCTGTCATGGCTGATCCGGACTGGCATGGCGGCAAATATTTCGAGCACGGCAAGCGCCCGGAAAAGGGGCTCGCCGTGGCGCGCATGGCCGCCCACATCACCTATCTGTCGGAAGCCGCCCTGCATCGGAAATTCGGCCGCAATCTGCAGGACCGCGAAGCGCTGACCTTCGGTTTCGACGCAGATTTCCAGATCGAAAGCTATCTGCGCCACCAGGGCATGACATTCGTCGACCGCTTCGACGCCAACTCCTACCTCTACATGACCCGTTCGATGGATTATTTCGACCTCGCCGCCGACCATGGCGGCCGGTTGGCAGATGCCTTTGCCGGGACCAAGACCCGCTTCTGCCTGGTGTCCTTCACCTCGGACTGGTTGTTCCCGACCGAGGAGAGCCGCTCGATCGTGCATGCGCTCAACGCCGCCGGCGCCTCCGTCTCCTTCGTCGAGATCGACACCGACCGCGGCCATGATGCCTTCCTGCTCGATGAACCCGAACTGTTTGCCGCCATCAAGGGCTTCATCGGCTCGGCGGCCCGCGCAAGGGGGCTCGCCTCATGAGCGTCAATGGCAGCCAGCGCGTCGACCTCGAAGTCGTGGCCAACCTGATACCGCCGCAGTCGCGGGTGCTCGATGTCGGCTCCGGCGACGGCCTGCTGCTCGAACTCCTGCAGGAGACCAAGCAGGTCGACGGCCGCGGGCTGGAGCTGTCACAGCGCGGCGTCAATGAATGCGTTGCGCGCGGCCTCTCGGTCATCCAGGGCGATGCCGACACCGACCTCGAATTCTATCCGGACAAGGGTTTTGACTTCGTCGTCCTGTCACAGACGCTGCAGGCGACCCGCAACCCGAAGCTGGTGCTCGACGAGCTGCTGCGAATCGGCAACCGCGCCATCGTCTCCTTCCCCAATTTCGGCCACTGGCGGGTGCGGCTGTCGCTGTTCGTCAAGGGCCGGATGCCGGTAACCGCGGACCTGCCCTATTCCTGGTACGACACGCCCAACATCCATTTCTGCACCATCCGCGACTTCGTCAATCTGGTCGAGGAACTCGGCGCTTCGGTCGAGAAAGCCACCGCGCTCGACGGCAACGGCCAGAAGATCGGCCTGTCGATGCCATGGTGGTTCTGGAATTTCTTCGGCCAGCAAGCGGTGTTCTTGCTGAAGCGGTAGTTTGCCCCTATTCCAGCACGTTCGTCGCCTTGTGCGGGTGCTGAACGCCATCGGCGATGATCACATCGGCGTGGGAGTTGTCGGTGCGCAAGGCCAGAATCACCCGATAGGCTGATGAATCGTACCAGCCCCACGCATGCGCCCTGTCCGGAAACTCGATGACGATCAGATGCCCGGGCCATTCGTTTTCGACCACGTCCATGTCGCCGCCGTGGACAAGGAAGCGGCCGCCGAACGGCTCCAATGTGGCGTCGATCCTCTGCAGATACTCGACAATCTGCGGGCCCATTGTGACTTGACGCATATGGGCGACGGCGTAGGCGGCCATGGCTGAACTCCCTGTGAGATCGAAGCCCGACGACCGGCTTCGTTGGCGCAATCTGCAGACATGATGGCCATCGGTCGATTACGTCTGGGGTAATCGGCCGGCTTACCGGCGTCCTGGCTCAACAGTTTGTGATGACATTGCCGCTGGTTTTTTGTAGCGTCGAATCGAATGCCATCCCGGGGTAAGGCTTGGACGGCGACCATCAAAACCTCCGGCCTCCAGGCATTTCGGGGCACAATCGAAGCAACATGTCCAAGGCAACCGACCTCGCTCCGCTGATCTCGGTGATCACACCGACGCACAATCGCCGCAGCAAGGTGGTGCGCGCCGTGGAGAGCGTGCTGGCGCAGAATTTTCCCCGGTTCGAACACATTGTCGTCGATGACGGCTCGACCGACGGTACGGCAGCCGCACTTGCCGAAATCCGCGATCCACGGCTGATCTATGTTGGCTCGAAATGGCGCGGCGCCAATGCCGCCCGCAATGCCGGCATCGAGCGGGCGCAGGCGCCGGTGGTGACATTCCTCGATTCCGACGACGTCTATTTGCCGGATCGCCTGGCGCGGACGCTGGAGCAGTTCGACAACAATCCCTCGCTCGAAGTGCTGATCAGTTCCTTCGTGTCGCTGAAGGGCAATCGCCGCACCAACTGCGTCAACCGCGAAGCGCTGCTGAGCCGCGACTCGCTGGAGCGGGCCCTTGTCGCGCAGACCATCTTCATTGCCGGGTCGGCAATCACCGCCCGGCGCGAGTCGCTGCTGGCCATCGGCGGCTACGACAGTGACGTCACGCGCATGCAGGATCGCGAATTGTTGCTGCGCTTTGCCCGTCGCAGCGGCGCGCAGCTGTCCGAAGTGATCGACTGGAAAAAGTACAACTCGGAGAATTCGATCTCCGGTCGCCGGGACGGCTATGTCGAAGCCTATGCGAGCTTGATCGACAAGCACCCCTATATCGCCGACCGCTACCCCTACATTCCGCCTTACATGATCGCCCGGCAGCTCATCGCCGATGCACTCAAGGGCAGGGTTTCGCAGGCGTTCTCCGGCTATATGGCCAACCGGTCGTCGAAGGCGCTTGGCTATTCGCTGCCGCAGCTGTTGCGTGGCTATGTCGGCGGCCGGCGCTGGCGCCGCGATCTCTATGCCGAATTTCGCGACAAATACGGTGCACGGCCGGCCTGAAGTTTGCCGACAAGCCGCGCAGCGGCTTTCCCCTCCGAACTGCCTCAAACCTCATTTGTCGAGTTCCGGCAGATATGGGTCGGAATATAGCCGCCGGTCGCGTTCGCCCTGCAGGCAGTCCATGGGTGCGGCGGCATCGATCGGGACCACGGTCGCATCGGCGATGCCGCTCACCTCCAGGATCAACTTGCGGCGTATGGCGGTGGCGAATTCCGAGGCCGCATAGATCGGCAACACGAAGGAGCCGGGCCCACCGGTGACGCAGTCGTCATAATACTGGTCGAGATGGCTGAAGGTCGGCGACGGGCTGATCAGGATCGGCAGGCCGTTGATGACGATGCCCTTGGCCACCGCCGCATCGCGTGTCGTGGCGACGGGCAGCCCGGTGTTGTTGGGACCGTCGCCGGAAATGTCGATGACGCTGCGTGGCGCATCGAACCCCGTGCCCTCGAACAGCCCGGCGCCGAAGGCAAGCGCACCGGAAATCGAGGTGCCGCGAAAGCTGCGGAACGGCCGCGCTTCTATTCTGTCGGCGAAGGCGTTGGCGCTCTCTGCGCTGTCGATCACCTGCCAAGCGATGACGCCATCCTCGCGCACGACGCCCGCCCATTCGAAATAGGCAAGCGCGATGCGCCCGGTGGTTCCCGAGCGCACGGCCTTGATGAAATCGGGATGCCTGAGCGCCTCGACATAGCCAGCGCGCTGCAGCGCGAACTCCCTCTCGTCCATCGACTGTGAGATGTCGACGGCCAGCACCAGTTCAACATCCACGGCAACGGCCGGGGCAGCCACGGGCGTGGTGCAGGCAAGGCAGGCAAGCAGGCCGAGCGCATCGAGCATGGCCGCACCACGGATGTTTCGACCCGTGAATCTTCGCCGCGATCGCGGCGAAATAAAGCCCCTTCTACTTCTTTCGCCGCACGGCCGCTTTCGGCGGCGGGTCGATGGCGCCGGTCCTGACTCGGGCGGGTTTCAGTGGCGCAGCACCCGTATCCTTCACGATGTTCAATGCGCGTGGAAAGAAATGACCATTGTGCAGTCCGCGCCCGATGTTGAGGATCGCGGTCTCCGGCAGGCGTTTCTCCAGCATGGACAGTACCCTTCGCAGCGAAGGACCATCGAACGCGTCCATCGCTTCGTCGATGATCACCCATTTCGGCTGCCGCAAGGCCAGCCTGGCGAAGGCCAGCGACCGCTGTTCGTCATCGTTGAGTTCACGCTCCCACCGTGCGGAACGGTCGAGCGAGGATGACAGCCGCTCGAGCCCGACCTCGGCCAGTATCGCCCCAAAATCAGCATCGCCAGCCGGCGCCGAGCCATTCGGATGCAGCACTTCGCGTAACGTGCCGGCAGGAAAATACGGAACACGCGGCACGAAAATCGGCGTTTCTCCGGCCGGCAAGCCGATCCGCCCGCTGCCCCAGGGCCAAAGGCCGGCAACGGCGCGGAAGAACAATGTCTTGCCGGCGCCTGGGTCGCCGGTGATCATGACGCGCTCGCCGGGATGGATCTCGACATGGCTGTCTGAAAGTTTGGTGCAGCCCTCCGGCGAGGCCACTTGGAGCTTCTCGAAGGTCAGGCTGCCATTGGCGTTGTCGCCGAATTCGATGCGCTTTTCCTTGTCGTGCAGCACATCGGTTTCATCGAGCGCGATGCGGAAGTCGGCAACGCGCATCAGCGTGGCGCGCCAGTCGGCTATGCCGCCGATATTGTTGATGAACCAGCGCAGCGACGAGTGCACCTGGTTGAAGGCGCCGACCGCCATCATCAACCCGCCAAAGCTGATATCGCCTGAAAAATAGACCGGCGATGCCACAAGGATCGGCGCCACCACGGTGATCCAGCCATAGGTATCGGTCACCCAGGAAAGGTTGATTTGCGCTTTGTAGATGTTTCGCATCGCGCCCAGCACCGTGCCAAGGTCGATTTCGAGCCGTCTCTTGGCATCGGCTTCGCCGTGATAGAGCGCGATGGCGTCGACATTCTCGTTGACGCGCACCATCCCGGAACGCAGCTCGGCCTCGCGGGTGTAGCGGTCGCTGTTGAGGCGGATCAGCGGCCGCCCGACCAGCCAACTCAGCCAGGAGGCGATGCCGGCATAGAGGAACGCGGCCCAGACCATGTAGCCCGGTATCGCCAGCGACCAGCCGTTGATGTGGAAGACGAAGCCCGACGAGAGTTGCCAAAGCACGCCGACGAACGACACCAGCAGGATGAAGGATTGCAGCAGGCCGACGCCGAGGTCCGTCGACAGATCGGACAGATGCGCGGCATCCTGCTGCATGCGCTGGTCGGGATTGACGCCGATGGCGCCGGCATTGGCGAGCCGGAAGGCCCGCGCCGGCCGCATCCATTGGTCGATCAGGTCGAGCGTCAGCGCCTCGCGCAGCTTCAGCCGGATCATCTGGTTGAGCCAGGTCTGAGCGATGTTGAGCAGCAGCAGCGTGCCGGCAATCACGGCAAAGATCATCAGCTGATGCAGGAAGGCCGCCATGTCGCGACGCGCCAGCGCATCGTAGAAAGGCTGGTTCCAGCGGTTGAGCAGAACCTGGCCGATCGACGTGGCGACGATGACCGCCATAATGCCGACCGACGTCCAGACCAGCCACTTGCGCACCGGTGAGCCTACCAGCGCCCGTTTGATCGTCGCCACCTGATCGCGCAGGCTGCTGGCTTCGACGGTTGCCGGCTGAGCGGTGGCGGACTTGTCCGGTTGATCAGCCATGCACGAGGTCCTTGCGTTCAGAAGCGTTGCTGAACCAGATGGAGAGACTTGAAGGCATCCGCCGCTCAAACGGACCGCGAATGCATCTGCGACAGATAGGTGGGAAAAACCCACGCAACACCAGTTTTCATGATGATCACGAAGGTGTCACCTGACGCGTCGTCGATGTCACCCCTTCCGCCCGGCGGCCAAGCCGCGTCGCACCGTGCGGTGACAGTACCGGCACGAAGACACGGCGCGAGGCGCGCTGCGCGACCGGCACGCCCTGATAGAGCCGCTTCTGCGCCTCGACCACGATGACGCCGGAAAAGATCGGCCAGAACCGCCGGCCGGCGCGCTCCAGCACATTGTGGAACCGCATCATGAAGCGCCGCGGCGATGGCGGGAAGAACAGCGCGTCGGACCAGGAAGCCGGTGTGAAATTCGCCTCGCGCAGCAATTCTGTCAGCTGGCCGCGCGAGAACGGCCGGCCATTGCCGAACGGCGTGTGCTCGAACCGCGCCCAGACACCGCGCCGGTTGGGCACGACGATGACGACGCGCCCTGCCGGCGACAGCACCCGCCAGATCTCGTTCAGCGTCTCGCGCGGGTTTTCGACATGTTCGAGCGAATGCACGAGCAGCATGCGGTCGATGCAGGAATCGACCAGCGGCAATTCCTCGTCGAAGACCAGCGCCGTAGCCGTCGGCCCGTTCGCCGGCCAGACGACGGCGCCTTGCGTAGCAGGCATGAAGGCAAACACCCGCTCGGCATCGGTGCCGAACCGCTCCAGCCACGGCAAGGTATAGCCGAGCCCGACCAGCCGCTCATTGGGCACTGTTGCCCATATTGAGGACAGCGCCATGGTGATCGAGCGTTCAGCCAGGCGGCCGAGCGTGGTCGAATAGAAGGAGCGGAGATCGACGATATCGGAATGCATGCGCGGGACGGTAGCTGCGATGCCGCCCAAGTTCAACAAAGCCGGCACGTTCTGCAAAGCTAGATGACATCAGCGGCCAAGCGCCCTATGTCTGCGCCAACAGATGGAGAGATGCCAATGCCCGTCGAAATCGAACAGTTCATGTGCCGCAGCGACAATTTCGGCGTGCTGGTGCATGACCCGAAAAGCGGCGAGACCGCCATTATCGACGCACCCGAAGAAGCGCCGATCATTGCCGCTATCGAGCGTACCGGCTGGAAGCCGACAATGATCCTGACCACCCACCACCATGTCGACCATGTCGAGGCCAATCTGGCGCTGAAGGAGCGCTTCAAGCTGCGCATCGTCGGACCGGAGGCGGAAAAGGAAAAGATCCCCGGCATCGACGAGACCGTCGGGCAAGGCTCGGTCGTCCATCTCGGCGGTGAGCGGATCGATGTCATCGCCACGCCCGGCCACACTGCGGGCCATGTCTCCTATCATTTTCCGGCCTCGAAAGTGGCGTTCACCGCCGACACTTTGTTCGCGCTCGGCTGCGGCCGGCTGTTCGAATGCAAGCCGCCGGTGATGTATGAGTCGCTGAAGAAGCTCGCCGCACTCCCGGCCGACACGGTCATCTATTGCGGCCATGAGTATACGCTTTCGAACGCCCGCTTTGCGTTGACCGTCGACCCGACCAATTCGACGCTGAAAGAACGCGCCGCCAAGATCGAGACCCTGCGCGCCGACAACAAGGCGACGCTGCCGACAACGATCGGCGAGGAATTGTCGACCAATCCGTTCCTGCGCTGGCACGACCCGGCGATCCGCAAGCATCTCGGTATGGAGGCGGCCTCCGACGCCGAAGTGTTCGCGGAAATCCGCAAGCGCAAGGACAATTTCTGAGCATCATTCCGGGATCAGCCATGACCAGCGCCGCTGAAATCATCGCCACGCTCGGCCTCAAGCCACATCCGGAAGGCGGCTGGTATGCCGAGACCTTTCGCGACGGCGCCGGGCGCGGCCATTCGACGGCGATCTATTTCCTCCTTGAACAGGACCAGATTTCGGCCTGGCACCGGGTCAAGGACGCGGCCGAGGTCTGGCACTTCCATGCCGGAGCGCCGCTGGCGCTGTCGATGTGCGAGGAAGGTAGTCCAATGCTTAACCAGGTGATCGAGCAGGTGCTCGGCATTGAGCTTGCGGCGGGCGAGCGGCCGCAGATCGTCGTGCCGGCCGGCTGGTGGCAATCGGCGCGCAGCCTCGGCGAATGGACGTTGGTCGGCTGCACCGTGGCGCCGGGCTTCGACTTCGCCGCGTTTGAAATGGCCGAGCCGGGCTGGCAGCCTTAGGCCAGAAGAAAACCAAGAGTTATGCAGAGCTGGGCGGCATAGTAGAGCACCCAGACCGCATAACGGATGCCGGCGCGATAGGGTGCTATTGCCGGAACCAGGAATTTCTCCGTGGCAAGCAGCCCGTCCGATGCCATGAACATAACAGCGCCGCCGATGACCCACGGATTGGCGAGCGTCAACGCCGAGATGCCCATCGCCAGAATGGCCGCGATATAGATGGCGATCGGCACCCGCAGGCCGGGACTGACACGGCGCCAGAGCGCCGCCAGCATGACGACTGCGAAGGCCGCCATGGCAAGCGCGATGGCGCCGCGCCATGTCTCGGTGCTGAGCACATCCAGCCCGCCGCCGCCGAGCAGGAAGAGCGGCACATAGAGGACATGCGCCGCAAGGAAGCTGGCCAGCCCGCCGAGGAAGGCCTTTTCGCCGTCACGCGACAGGAAGGCATCGCCGACGGCGCTGAGCGCCAGCGCAGAGACGAGCAACAGCGGCCCACCTTGCATGAAGGCCAGCGCCGCAAGCATGGCCACGGCCAGCGTCTTTGCCGCCGAGTGGGCCAGCGTCGGCCGCATGTCCAGGGTGAAGGCGTAGATCACCGCCGCCACCAGCGAAAAAATCAATGTTGCATTTGCGTTGGCGTCGATGCCGCCGGCAAACGGCATCGTCATGCGCTTGCCCCGCCAGTTGCCGCCTTGCGCAGGAACAACGATTTCGCCGCCAGCGCCGCGCCGCCGGTGATCAGTACGCAGGCCGCCAGGATACGCAGCGACGGCTCGGCAACGCCCGCCGCGATCAGCACCAATGTCGACAGCAGTGGCGCCGCATAGCTTGCCGCGCCGAGCACCTGGATGTTGCCTCTTTTGACGCCGATATCCCAGGCGTAGAAGGCGGCACCCACCGGCATCAACCCCAAACCAACCACCGCCAGCCACTGGCCGGGGCCATCGGGCAGCACCGTCTTTTCCAGCAGAAGATGGCAGATGAGGGACAGGGCTGCCGTGGCGGCGCAGAACCAGGTGACGATTGAGGTCGGCACCGCCGGAAAGCGCCGCGACAGCAGCGAATAGGACGACCACAGCAGCGCACAGACGGCCGCCATCGCATAGCCGAAGGTGTAGCGAGCATCGAAGGCGAGGCCGCCACCCTTGGTGACGATCAGCACGGTCCCGGCGAGCCCGAGCAGCGCGCCGACGACATGGTTCCAGGCCAGCTTCTCGCCCGGCATCAGCGCTGATCCCAGCACGATCAGCAGCGGCCACAGATAGGCGATCAGGCTTGCCTCCACCGCCGGCGCGTTGCGCAGCGCGGTGAAATAGAAGAAATGGTAGCCGAACAGTCCGGCAATGCCGATCACCCAGACCTGGCGTGGGATCTTCAGGCTTTTATCGGTCGCCGGCATGAACAGCCGGGCAACCAGCCCGACCGCGGTGCCGATGGTGAAGGTGATGGCCGAGAGCAAGAATGGCGGCACGGCGCCCGACGCATCGGTGAGCAACGCCAGCAGCGCCCACATGGCGACCGCCGAGAAACCGATCAGTGTTGCGCGCCCCATGCCCGTCTCCGGCGACTCGCCCCATTTCTATTCGGGTGGGCGCGTCTATTCAGTAGCTTCGAACCGCCCCGCGCTGACAGTCAAGGTGCCGATCTGCGTCCCGACCGTGGCGTGGATCGGCGCATATATGCCGGTTTGGCCGAGCGGTGCAAACGTCACCATCATCTGGCTCTTCTTCTTCAGGTAATTCAGCGCCTTGCGGCCCTTGCGGTAGCCTGCCACCGGCTCGAAGCTCATCTTGCAGGTAACGGTGTCGCCCTTGTAGCCCTTGACCGAGATCGATCCTTTCGAGGCGTAGGTCAGCGTCAGGTCGGCGCGCATCTCGCCGTCATAGAATTTCACCTTGCGCCCGCAGACCTGGTCGAGGCTGTCGGCATGGATAACGGTAGCCGCCATGGGATCGAGCACAGATGCCAGATCGTTGCTGCCCAGCGGTATCCAGTTTTTGGGATTGCGCTTTTTCGGTTCGGGAATGACCTGGGTGGCGGTCACCGCGCCATTGGCAAAGCGGATATCGACCATGGAAGCCTTCTTACCGGACTTATAATCGGCGCGAAATACCTGCGGCTGCATCTGCTTGCCCAGAATCTTGCCCTTTGACGAGATCGTGCCGCTCGTGTCGTCGAACAAGGTGGCGAGACCCGCGCTGGAGACGGTGCCGTCTATGGAATAGCTATCGCCTTCGTAGTGGCTGGAAAATGTCGCCTTGGCCACGGAAAGGCCGAGGAACGACACCGTGTATTCGCCCTTGAAGGACTGTGCGGTGGCTGCGGGCGCGGCGGCAAGGGTTGATGTTGGCAAGGCGGCGACAAGTATGGCGACAACGGCATGTGACGGGCGAAGCATGGCGGGCTCGGTCCTTGATTTTTTTAACCGGAGGCGGGCGACTCCGGCTTGAGATGTCCCTGTCCGACCGCTTATAGGCTGAATTCCGGCCTTTATGTGAAACGCTCGTCACAGTCGTGGGCAAGCCGGAGCTTGACGCATTGGCGAAATGCAACTATGGAACGCCAACTTTTCCATAAGGCCGCCTGACTGAAACCGCGCGCCACCCGGCGCGGGCGAACAAGGTTTGGCAGGCTAGACAGAACTGAAGGTTAGAACCATGTCCCGCACCTGCGAACTCACTGCCAAGGCAGTCCAGACCGGCAACAATGTGAGCCACGCCAACAACAAGACCAAGCGCCGCTTCCTGCCGAACCTCGTCAATGTGACGCTGATTTCGGAAGCGCTGAACCAGAATGTGCGCCTGCGCATTTCGGCCAACGCGCTGCGTTCGGTCGAGCATCGCGGCGGCCTCGACGCCTTCCTGGCCAAGGCCGACGCCAAGGAATTGTCGCAGCGCGCGCGGCTGCTGAAGAAGCAGATCGCCAAGAAGCTGGCCGACCAGCCCGCCGCTTAACGATATCAAGGCGGGGGACGACCGCCCTGAGCATCGGAGCAATCCGATGCTCAAAACTTCTAAGGCAGCAGCATCGGAGCAATCCGATGCTCAAAACTTGCAAGGCAGCGCGATCCGGATTTCGGCTAGCGCCTGGCTGGTTCCATTACCCAGGATAAAAAAATGACTTCCTTCTCGCGATATCTGCCCTTTGTGGCCGCCATGGCGCTTGTCGTCGTGGTATCGAACATCCTCGTGCAGTTCCCGATGCAGGGTCAGGCCGGCGGTCTGTCGCTGGCCGACATCCTGACCTGGGGCGCCTTCACCTATCCCTTCTCCTTCCTGGTCACCGACCTTGCCAACCGCCGCTACGGCCCGACGGTGGCGCGCCGCATCGTCCTTGTCGGCTTCATGACCGCGGTGGTCTGCTCGATTCTCGTCCCGCCCTTCCTGTTTCGCCACGGCCTGATCGAGTTCGAGACATCAGCCGACCGGCTGGTGCGCATCGCCGCAGCTTCCGGCGCGGCCTTCCTTTGCGCGCAATTGCTCGACGTCACCGTGTTCAACCGGTTGCGCCGGCAGAGCTGGTGGCGCGCGCCGATCGTCGGCACGCTGGTCGGCTCGGTGTTCGACACCCTGGTGTTCTTCAGCATCGCCTTTTCGGCCGCCTTCGCTTTTGCCGGCCCGAACGACAGTTTTGCGCTGGAGACGGCGCCGCTGATGGGCGTGCTGCCGGTCGAGACCATGCGCTGGGTCTCCTGGGCGCTGGGCGACCTTTCGGTGAAGCTGATCATCGCTGTTGTGGCCCTGATCCCCTACCGGCTGCTCGCCGCCCACTGGAGCCAGCCGGCCGTGGCTGTCTAGGCCGTGATCCCTTGGGTCCAGCTCGGCTCGGCCAAAACGCCTGACGGCGGACAGGAACTGCGCCTTAAGCAGCGCGGCAGCGAATTCTCGATCATGCTCGGCACCAATGAGCTGATGAACAGCCGCCTCAGCGGCTCCGAAGAAGCGCTGGCCAAGCTCTCCTGTGAAAAGATCGGCGGCCGCGCCCAACCGAAAATCCTGATCGGCGGCCTCGGCATGGGTTTTACGCTGCGCGCTGCGCTTGCCCAATTGGGCGCCGACGCAGGCATCACCGTTGCCGAGCTTGTCCCCGCCGTCATCGCCTGGGCGCGCGGCCCCATGGAGGCGGTCTTCGCCGGCTGTCTCGACGATCCCCGTGTGACGGTTCGCGAAGCCGACGTCGGGCACATCATAAGATCCGACAAGGCAGCCTGGGACGCCATCCTGCTCGATGTCGACAATGGCCCCGAAGGCATCGTCTACAAGGGCAACGACGCCCTCTATGGCGCTGCCGGGCTCGGCGCGGCGCGTGCAGCGCTCAGGCCTGGGGGCGTGCTGGCTGTTTGGTCGCAAGGCCCCGATGCCGGCTTCACACTTAGGCTCAAGCAGGCGGGCTTTGTCGTGGACGAGGTGAAGACGCGCGCCAATGGCAAGCGCGGCGCGCGCCACGTCATCTGGATCGCCACCAAGCCTTAGGGCTCTCAATCCTGGTGCAGGATGAATTCCAGATAGAGGTTGCGCTGCAGGATCGAGTGGTTGTCGTCCGAGATCAGCGACACCATCAGCGCCCCGTCATCGCGGGTCCAGACGTCGAGTCCTTCCATATTGTCGATCTGGTAGCCCATGTCGGCTTCCATCAGCACCGGCCCGTCGGCAACCGCGCCCTTCTCGACGCTTTCGCCATAGATGCACCTTAGCCGCATCCTGACACCGCCGGCCATCGAGAAACTGCGCTCCAAAAGCAGCAGGTCGCCATCCGGCAGGAAGGCGCCGTCAGTGATGTCGAAATCACCGTTGCGCTTGACCGTGAAGACGCCCTTGTGCGGCCCTTCGATGATGGCGGCATAGATGTTGCCAGCCTTGTCCAAGCTCTTTTCCGAGACCACGACGAGGCCGCCCTCGTGCTGGCCGCTAGGATTGGTGTGGGTGACGGTCTCGAAACCGCGGTTCTGTCGCAGTTCGCGGGCTGGAATCAGAAAGTTCAGTTGCTTGAACGGCGCCGTCATGTTGCTGGGGTCGATCTTGAACTGGGCGACGCGGTGATCGCGCTCGAAGCCGACGGTGGCGATGCCGTCCTTGACTGCAAGGCCCTCGGCATCGACTTCCCATTTCCTGTCGATCGGCCGGCCCTTCTCATCGACCATCTGCTGCATGCGGAAATTCTGGATGCCGGACGGCCGCTTGTCGGCATCATGGGTGATCGAGCCGAAGAACCAGAAGCCCGTATCGGCGACGCCGATGAAATCGCTACCGGGTTTGACGAACCGAAATGCCGACAGCGCGCCGAAATCGCGCGTCGTCGAGTTCATCTCAAGACCGCCGACGAATTCCAGCGGCCCAAACTGCTTGTCGGCGCTGCCGATATGGAAGGTGGTGATCGGCCGCGCCGAGACTTCGACCGGCTCGACCGCGCTTGGGCCGGCGGCGATGGCCGGCGCAAACGCCATGCCGGACAAGGCAGTGACCGCGAAGAGCATCTGCCGAAACCCGCCGCGCAAAAAAATCATCCGGCGCGCCGGTAGCCGCCGCGGCGTGTATCGCGCACGTTTTCCTCGGCGAACAGCGAGGCCAGCTGCTCGGTCATGGCGCCGGCCAGTTCCTCGGCATCGACGATGGTGACGGCGCGCCTGTAATAGCGGGTGACGTCGTGGCCGATGCCGATGGCCAGAAGCTCGACCGGCGAGCGCGTCTCGATCAGCTCGATGACGGCGCGCAGGTGCCGCTCGAGATAGTTGCCAGGATTGACCGACAGCGTCGAATCGTCAACCGGCGCGCCGTCCGAGATCATCATCAGGATCTTGCGCTGTTCGGGCCGGGCGATCAGCCGGTTGTGCGCCCATAACAACGCCTCGCCGTCGATGTTTTCCTTGAGCAGGCCCTCGCGCATCATCAGGCCGAGATTGCGCCGGGCGCGGCGCCACGGATGATCGGCGGATTTGTAGATGATGTGGCGCAGATCGTTGAGCCGGCCGGGTTTCGGCGGCTTGCCGTCCTTCAGCCATTTCTCGCGCGCCTGTCCGCCCTTCCACGCCCGCGTGGTGAAGCCGAGGATCTCGACCGAGACGCCGCAGCGCTCCAGCGTGCGCGCCAGAATGTCGGCACAGGTGGCGGCAACCGTGATCGGCCGGCCGCGCATCGAGCCCGAATTGTCGAGCACCAGCGTCACCACCGTGTCGCGGAATTTGGTGTCGCGCTCCTGCTTGAACGACAAGGGCTGCATCGGATCGATGACGACACGAACCAGGCGTGCCGGATCGAGATAACCCTCTTCGAGGTCGAAATCCCAGGAACGGTTCTGCTGCGCCATCAGGCGGCGCTGCAGCCGGTTGGCGAGCCGGCCGACGACGCCGGAGAGATTGGCCAACTGCTTGTCGAGGAAGGCGCGCAGCCGGTCGAGTTCTTCCTCCTCGCACAGCTCTTCCGCACCGACCGTCTCGTCGAAGGCGGTGGTGAAAACCTTGTAGTCGATCTCTTTCGGCAGATTGGTGAAGGGGTTGTCGTTGCGGCGGGCTTCGCCCGGCGTTTCGGCGTCCGCATCGTCATCGTCGGAAAGATCGTCGGCGGTGGCGTCGGACGCCTCCGTCTCGGACGACTGTTCGTCGTCGGCCGAGGCCTCGGCATCCTCGGACTGCGACTGCTCGGAGCCGGAATCCTCTTCGCCGCCCTCCTCGCTCTGCTCCTCGCCTTGCGGCTGGTTGTCGTCATTGTCCTCGGAGTCTTCGGTCTCCTGATCGTCGCCGAGTTCCTCGGCCATCTCCATGGACGCCAGCATCTCACGCACGACGCGGGCGAAGGCCTGCTGGTCGCCGAGCTTGGCCGACAGTCCGTCGAGATCGGCCTTGGCCTTCTCCTCGACCCAGGGTCGCCAGAGGTCGACCAGACGCTCGCCGCTCTTCGGGATCGGCCGCCCGGTCAGCTTCTCGCGCACCATCAGCGCCAGCGCTTCCTCGATCGGCGCGTCGGCCTTGTCCTTGACGTCGACAAGGTTGGCCTTGGCGTATTTGTCCTCCAGCATCGAGCCGATATTGTCGGCGACGCCTTGCATGGCGCGGCTGCCGATCGCCTCGACGCGGGCCTGTTCCACGGCGTCATAGATCGAGCGCGCCAGCTTGCCTTCCGGCGCCAGTTTGGTGTGGATGCGCTGATCGTGGCAGGCGCGCTTCAGCGCCATGGAATCGCCCAGGCCACGAGTAATCGCGATGTCTGTCTTGGACGCTTTCTTCGGCAGTTCGGGCAGTCGGGCGCGGCTGCCGGCGAGCGCCGGGCGGTCCTTGGCGAAACCGACTTCGAGCTCCTTGTCGCCGGCGATGGCGCGCATGCAGACGGTGACGGCACGCTTGAAGCTGTCGGCTTCAGACCCCGTCTTCGACTTGTTGCGCGTGTTGTCGCCCGGACCCGCCATCGAGGCTCAGCTTACCCCAGCACCACGTTGGCGGCGCTCTCGGGCAAATCCTCGCCGAAGGCGCGCTGGTAGAACTCGGCCACCACCGAACGCTCCAGCTCGTCGCACTTGTTGAGGAAGGTCAGCCGGAACGCCATGCCGATATTGCCGAAGATCTCGGCATTTTCGGCCCAGGTGATGACGGTACGCGGGCTCATCACGGTCGACAGATCGCCATTGATGAAGGCCGAGCGCGTCATGTCGGCGACGCGCACCATCTTGTTGACGATGTCCTTGCCCTTGCCGTCGCGATAGTGCTTGGCCTTGGCCAGCACGATGTTCACCTCATTGTCGTGCGGCAGGTAGTTCAGCGTGGTGACGATCGACCAGCGATCCATCTGCGCCTGGTTGATCTGCTGCGTGCCGTGATAGAGGCCGGTGGTGTCGCCGAGGCCGACCGTGTTGGCGGTCGAAAACAGCCGGAACGCCGGATGCGGGCGGATGACCCGGCTCTGGTCGAGCAGCGTCAGGCGGCCCGACGATTCCAGCACGCGCTGGATGACGAACATCACGTCCGGACGGCCGGCATCGTACTCGTCAAAGCAGAGCGCGACATTGTGCTGGTAGGCCCAGGGCAGGATGCCGTCGCGGAATTCGGTGATCTGCAGGCCATCCTTGACGACGATGGCGTCCTTGCCGACGAGGTCGATACGGCTGACATGGCTGTCGAGGTTGACGCGCACGCAGGGCCAGTTAAGGCGGGCGGCGACCTGTTCGATGTGCGTCGATTTGCCGGTGCCGTGATAGCCAGACACCATGACGCGGCGGTTGTAGGCAAAGCCGGCAAGGATCGCCAGCGTCGTCGCCTTGTCGAACAGATAATCCGGATCGATGTCCGGCACATGTTCCGAGGTTACCGAATAGGCCGGCACCACCATCTTGGACTCGAAGCCGAATTTGTCTTTCACCGACACCGTCGTGTCGGGCAAATTGGCGATGTCGCGATCGACCTTGTTCATCTCTATCCAAGTCTCCACGGGCGAAATGCCTGATTTCGCCGGCAATCGATTTTGTCCGGGGGCGGTCTTAGAGCCTTTTCCACCCTTATGAAAGTTGGAAAACGACACGAACCGTTAGGTTGCTCAGCACAAACCCGCCTGCTTGAGCACGCGATAGGCCTGCAGCACATCGCGGAACCGGTCTTCCGAACCTCTATCGCCGCCATTCGCATCCGGATGGTGGCGCTTCACAAGTTCCTTATAGCGCGCCTTGATGTCCTTGCCAGTCGCCTTTGTATCAAGGCCAAGCGTTTCCAGTGCCTTGGCCTCAAGCGGCTTGGCCTTGCGTTCGCGCGCCTCGCGCGGGTCCTTCGGCCCTTTGAACAGATCGAAGGGATCGCGCATGCGGTTGTAATAGCCGGCGCGACCGGAACGCTGCTGGGCGAAATCGGGCGAGGAGCGCGTCGAGGCGCCGGCGACGCCCATCTTCCATGTCGGCCGGTGGCCGGTCATCGCTTCCTTCTGGAAGCGGGCGATCTCGGTGTCCGGCACGCCGGAGAAGTAGTTGAAACCCTTGTTGTATTCGCGCACATGATCGAAGCAGAACTGAAAATACTCGCCTTCCTTCATGCGTCCGACCGGCGCCCGGTGAGTACCGGCCTCCTTGCAGCCGTCCCACTGGCAGATCGGCGAGTGCGACTTCAGCTCCGCATCCTTGTCGGGACGGACCCGAATTTTCTCGAAATATTTGGGGTACGGTTTCATCTCACCCATTTATGGGCTGTTCGCACGTGCGAAACAAGAATTGACATTTTCGCGATCATCGCCCTAACCGCTGAATCGCGGCATAAAGCAGGGCGAATGGCGATTTTTGAGGCGGCCCGGCGGGATCGATCCCGATTTCCCGATCACGCCTTGCAGATATGGTGAAGGGAGATGGCGATGTCCATACAGGCGACGATGGAAGACAAGCTGAACAAGGCGTTTTCGCCGGAGCGGCTGGCGATCGTCAATGAAAGCCACCTTCATGCCGGTCATCACCACCACGGCTCCGACCATCACGGTGCCTATGACGGCACCGGCGAGACGCATTTTCGCGTCCGCATCGTCTCATCCGTCTTTGCCGGCATGAGCCGCATCGACCGCCACCGCGCCGTCAACGAATTGCTCGCAGCGGAGCTGCAAGCCGGCGTCCATGCGCTGGCAATCGAACCGGCTGCACCCGGCGAAAAGACCCGTTGGTAAGTCTCTCCGCCTCAGATCACCGCTTCGATGAGAAACGGTCCCGGACGCGACAGGGCACTGTCGAGCAGCGCGTCGAACCGCTCGCACGTGTCGGCGCGGGCCGCTTCGACGCCCATGCCTTTGGCCAGCGCAACCCAGTCCAGCGCCGGATGGTCGAGATCGAGCATGCGCCTGGCGTTCTCGCCGATCTCATTGACCCCGACATTCTTCATTTCGCCATGCAGGATGGCGTAGGTCCGGTTGGAAAAGATGATGGTCACGACGTCAAGCTTTTCCCTGGCCTGGGTCCACAGTCCCTGCACCGTGTACATGCCACTGCCGTCGGCTTCGAGATTGATCACCTTGCGGTCCGGGCAGGCGATCGCCGCGCCGGTAGCCATGGGAATGCCGCCGCCGATCGATCCGCCCGTACCCATCATGTAGTCGTGCGGCGCCGCAAAGGCGGATAGCGTGAAGAACCGTCTCGCCGAGGTGACCGCTTCGTCGCAGACGATGGCATTGGCCGGAAGTTTGCGCGCCACCGACAGCGCGATGGCATCGTCCGTCAGTCTGCCGCTCAGCGTCGGTTCGTCTGGAAAGGCGGTTGCGGCGGCGAATTGCTGCGTCGGCTTGATGCCGAGCTCGTCGGCCAGCGCCTCCAGCGCCGCTTTCAGATCCTGGCCATGCGCCGCCAGCGAAAGCACCTTGCAATCGTCCCGAACCAGCCGCCCGGGCTTGCCGGGATAAGCGAAGAAGGCAACCGGCTCCTTGGCGCCGACCAGCACCAGCAAATCGATATCCCGGAGCGTGGCCGTCGCCGCATCGACCGGATAGGGAATGCGGGTCGGGGCGAACCGCCCGCGGCCGCGCTGCATGCGGGCGATCAGAACCTCACTGAACAGCCTGACATCGCTTCCCGATGAGATTCTCCCTGCGATTTCAAGTCCATCGGCGCGCGCCGCCTGCCCACGCACCACCATGCCGACACGGCCCGGCGCGGCGCGGATTGCTTCGGCGATCGTGCGCACAACAGCCATGTCGACGGCGGGCGGCGGCTCCAGCTCCACCTTGCCAGGTGAAATCGCAGCAACTTCGCCCCAGGCGGCATCCGCAGGCAGGATCAGCGTCGTGACGCCAGGCGGCGTGAGTGAGGCGCGGAAAGCCGCCTCGGCGGCCGGCACAATATCGGCCGGCCCCTTGACGCGGCCAACCCAGTTCGACATCGGCGACGCCAGGCCTTCTATGTCGCTGGTCAGCGGGGCATCGAGCGGCAGATGGTAAGAAGCATGGTCGCCGACAATGTTGATCATCGGGCTGCGCGCACGCCTTGCGTTGTGCATGTTGGCCAAACCGTTGGCGAGACCCGGTCCGGTATGCAGCAACGTTGCTGCCGGGCGGTCGGTCATGCGCGCATAGCCGTCGGCGGCGCCGGTCACCACGCCCTCGAACAGGCCGAGCACGCAGCGCATCTGAGGTTTGCGGTCCAGTGCGGCAACGAAATGCATTTCGGATGTGCCAGGATTGGCGAAGCAGACCGTGACGTCATTGGCCAGGAGCACGTCGCACAGCAGATCGGCGCCATTCATGATTTTCTTTCCCAATCGACAATTCAGGAACAATTGCACCTGTAGGCGCCGGGTCGGCAATGTCCCGCCGGGGCTTTTGGTCTGATCCAGGACGCCTCGCGGGGATCCGGGATCAACCGACGGTCGCATTCAGGAAGGCCAGCATCGCGGCGGTCAACGCGTCGACGTCCTCGCCGAAGTCGTGATTGATCGACATATGCGTGTAGGCGTTGCCGTCGAACAGCGTCACTTCAGTGCCGGTGGCGCGCAGGCGCTTGGCAAAGCCTTCGATTGGTCGTCGCAGCCTTCGGCGCGCGAATAGGCGATGAAGGTCGGCGGATGCTTGTGTCCATCGAGATAGCTGGCCGGCGACAACGCCGCCCATCAGCGCCGCAGCACCGGGCAACCCGCCATTCCAGCCACTCCGAATGTTTCCTCCCAAGCCTTCTACCCGGATTGCAGCCACTCTCCTTCATGTGAAGGGAACCAACAATGCTTTCCGACAGTTGAAGGTGATGAGGCGATTGGAATCCAGATCGGCTCCGAGGGCAGAACATCATGCGTGCAACCCAATCCGACGTCTTCGATCTTTTTTCGGAAATTTATGCCAATGCGGCGGACGAAGAGGTCAGCATCCAACAGTATCTTCTTGCCTGTCGGGAAGACAAATCGATGTACGCTTCGGCTCCCGAAAGGATGGTCGACGCAATCGGCGAACCAAAACTGGTTGACACCAGCAAAGACGAGCGGCTCGGCCGCATTTTCGCGAATCGGACCCTCAAGGTCTACCCTCATTTTTCCGACTTCTATGGAATGGAGGATACGATCGAGCGCATAGCCGGGTATTTCCGCTATGCCTCGCAGGGGCTCGAAGAACGCAAGCAGATCCTCTATCTCCTCGGCCCGGTCGGCGGCGGCAAATCCTCTCTGGCCGAGCGCCTGAAGAAACTGATGGAGCAGCGCCCGATCTACACGCTGAAGGTCGGCAACCAGATCAGCCCGGTTTTCGAGTCGCCGCTTGGGCTGTTCCATCCCGATCACATGGGTGATCTGCTAGAGGATAAATACGGCATAGCCCGGCGCCGGCTGAACGGATTGATTTCGCCATGGGCGGCCAAGCGCCTCGACGAATTGTCTGGCGACATTTCCAAATTCAGCGTCGTCAAGCTGATGCCTTCGCGGCTGCGCCAGATCGGCATTGCCAAGACCGAACCTGGCGATGAGAACAATCAGGATGTCTCGGCCCTGGTCGGCAAGGTCGACATCAGGCAATTGGAAAATTTTAGCCAGTCCGACCCCGATGCCTATTCCTATAGCGGTGGCCTGAACCGGACCACGCAAGGTCTGCTTGAATTCGTCGAGATGTTCAAGGCACCCATCAAGGTTCTGCATCCGCTGCTGACCGCGACACAGGAAGGCAGCTACAACGGCACTGAAAATTTCGGCGCCTTTCCCTACCAGGGGATCATCGTCGCCCATTCCAACGAGTCGGAATGGCAACAGTTCAAGAGCAACAAGAACAATGAGGCGTTTCTCGATCGCATCCTGGTGGTCAAGGTACCCTATTGCCTGCGGATCACCGAAGAGAGGCAGATCTATGAGAAATTGCTGCGTGAGAGCGAGTTGGCCGCCAGCCCCTGTGCCCCTGAAGTTTTGGACATCCTCAGCCGCTTTGCAGTTTCGACGCGCTTGGCCGAGCACGACAACTCGCCGCTCTACACCAAGATGCGCGCCTATGACGGCGAAAATCTGAAGGAAGTCGATCCCAGGGCAAAGTCGGTCCAAGAGTATCGCGACGCCGCCGGCGTCGATGAAGGCATGACGGGCGTCAGCACGCGCTTTGCCTTTAAGATCCTTTCGCAGACATTCAACTTCGATAATGAGGAGGTGGCCGCCGATCCTGTGCATCTGATGTACATTCTGGAGGAGGCGATCAAGCGGGAGCAGTTCCCGAAGGAAACGGAAGCGGCCTATCTTGAATTCATCAAGTCGGAGCTTGCGGCGCGCTACGCCGAGTTTATCGGCCACGAAATCCAGAAGGCCTATCTGGAGTCCTATAGCGAATACGGCCAGAACCTCTTCGACCGCTACATCGCCTATGCGGATGCCTGGATTGAGGACCAGGACTACAAGGACCCCGACACCGGCCAGATCCTCAACCGGGAGATCCTGGACAACGAACTTTCGCAGGTCGAGAAACCGGCAGGCATCGCCAATCCCAAGGACTTCCGTAACGAGGTGGTGAAGTTCACTCTGCGCGCTCGCGCAAGAAACCACGGCCGCAACCCGTCATGGACCAGCTATGAAAAACTGCGCGAGGTCATCGAGAAGCGGATGTTCGGACAGGTCGAGGACCTCTTGCCGGTGATCAGCTTCGGCTCCAAGCAAGACAGCGTTACGGAAAAGCGCCATAACGAATTCGTACAGCGCATGATCGAGCGTGGCTACACAGAACGGCAGGTACGCCGGCTGGTGGACTGGTACATGCGGGTGAACAAGGCGGGTTGACAGAGCCGGATGGTTCCATGCCGATCTTCATCGACCGTCGCCTGAACCCCAAGGACAAGAGCCTTGGCAATCGACAGCGCTTCCTCAGGCGTGCTCGCGAGGAGTTGAAGCGGAGCATTCGCGATCAAATCCGCACTGGCAGGATCGCCGACGTGGATACCGAGCACGCCGTGCCCATGCCTGAAAGGAAAACGGCCGAGCCGAGCTTCAACGATGACAGGGCCAGCGGACGGCGCCGACACATCCTTCCGGGCAACAGGCATTTTTCCCCTGGAGACCTGCTCCCGAAGCCGCATGGGGGCGGCGCGGCGTCGTCGCCAGGAAACACGGCGTCGGAAGACGATTTTCGTTTCGTGCTGTCACGCGAGGAGGTGCTCGAACTCTTTTTTGAGGATCTCGAACTGCCCGACCTGGTTAAGCTCAATCTCAAGGAAATCCTTGCCTTCAAGCCGCGCCGGGCCGGCTTCGCGGCAACTGGTTCCCCGACCAACATCAATGCCGGCCGCACGATGCGCAACAGCCTAGGCCGGCGCATTGCGCTGAGGCGCCCCACGCAGCAGGAACTGGAGGCGATCCTCCGGGAAATCGTCACGCTTGAGTCGGCCCCGGCCGGCGCGGCGGTGCGCCAGCGCATCGCGGAATTACGCGACGAGCTTGACCGGCTGGAGCGACGGCGCAGGCGAATTGCCTTTGTCGATCCGGTCGATATCCGATTCAACCGCTTCGACGCCCGGCCGGTGCCGAATGCCAATGCCGTCATGTTCTGCCTTATGGACGTGTCCGGATCGATGGGCCAACGCGAAAAGGACTTGGCCAAACGCTTCTTCGTGCTGCTGCACCTGTTCTTGAAACGGCGCTACGAACGCACGGAGATCGTCTTCATCCGCCATACCCATGAGGCGCACGAAGTGGATGAGGACACGTTCTTCTACAACACGCAGAGCGGCGGTACGATCGTCTCCACCGCGCTCGACGAAATGCACCGCATTATCGGCCAGCGCTATCCTGCCAGCGAGTGGAACATTTACGCCGCGCAGGCCTCTGACGGGGACAATTTCACCACCGATTCCGAGCGATGCATAGAGCTCATGAACGGCAAGCTCATGCGCCTGTGCCAGTATTTCGCCTATGTCGAGATCATCGACGAACGCGAGAGCCACATATTCGGTGCTACCGAAAACGGGACGTCGCTTTGGCGCGCCTACAGTACGATCGAGCTGAAATGGCCCAACTTCCAGATGAGCCGCATCGCTGCTCCCGCGGATATTTACCCGGTCTTCCACCGGCTCTTCGCCACGCAGCCGGTGGCCATCAAGAGCGCTTGAGAGAGAGAGATGGTCAGGCGAGCCAACGAAACGAATTTGTTGTTTTCCGGTTCCGACTGGAATTTCGAGAAATTATCGCGGGCTTTTGAAGAGATCGAGGCGATCGCGGTCGACGAGTTGCATCTCGATACTTACCCGGTCCAGATGGAGATAATCTCCTCCCAGCAAATGCTCGACGCCTACTCATCTATCGGCATGCCACTGATGTATCGGCATTGGTCGTTCGGCAAACATTTCCTTCACCAGGAGCTTCTTTACCGTAAGGGTGGTCGGGGGCTGGCCTATGAACTGGTCATCAACTCCAATCCCTGCATCGTCTACCTCATGGAGGAAAACACCATGGCCTTGCAGGCCCTTGTGACGGCCCACGCGGCGCTTGGCCACAATCATTTCTTCAAGAACAATCATCTGTTTCAGCAATGGACCGACGCCGGGGCAATCCTGGGTTATCTGGACTTCGCCAAGGGCTACATCGCCCGGTGCGAGGAGCGGCACGGCCTTGCAGCAGTGGAGGCTATTCTCGATTCCGCCCATGCGCTGATGGAACAAGGGGTGTTCCGCTACCACCGGCCGCCAAAGCTCTCGTCGGAGCGACAGCGCGAAGGGCTTCGCGAGCGCCTCGAATACGAAGAGCGCTCCTACAACGATCTGTGGCGCACGCTGCCGCCGTCGCAGAACAAAAACAAGTCCGGCAATGAGGATCAAGGGATGGCGGAGCGCAAGAGATCGCTCAACCTTCCCGAGGAAAACCTCCTTTATTTCCTCGAGAAGAACAGCCTGATCCTGGAACCCTGGCAGCGCGAGATCATCAGGATCGTCCGCGTCATCGCGCAATATTTCTACCCGCAGCGACAGACTCAAGTCATGAATGAAGGCTGCGCCACCTTCGTGCATTATACGCTCATGAACATGCTATTCGATCGCGGCCGGATCGGCGAAGGTGCCATGCTCGAAATCCTGCGCAACCATTCGAACGTGATCTTCCAGCCGGCCTTTGACGATCCCCGGTTTTCAGGCATCAATCCCTATGCCCTCGGCCTCGACATGATGCAGGACATACAGCGCATTTCGACCGAGCCGACGGCGGAGGACCGCGACTGGTTCCCGGACATTGCAGGACATGGCAACTGGCGCGAGGTCCTGCTTGAGGCCTGGGCCAACCACCGCGACGAATCCTTTATCCGCCAGTACCTCAGCCCGAGCTTGATCCGAAAATGGCGGTTCTTCGTGCTTGGCGATGGAGCCGACCAACCGCATTTCGAAGTCGCCTCGATCCACAACGAACGTGGCTATCACAAGATACGGGCCGAGCTAGCCCACGGTTACGACCTTGGAGCGAATCGGCCGGACATCCAGGTGATTGATGTCGACCTGCTCGGCGACCGGCAGTTGCGACTGCAACACAGGGTAAAGGATGGTGTTGTGCTCGAAGGGGCCAGCCGTGACGCGACGCTGCGCCATGTCCGCAGCCTCTGGGGCTACGAGGTCAGCCTGGTCGCAGTTGACGCTCAAACCGGTGCGACCATCCACGAACGGTCTACGAGCCAGATCGCGGCATAAGCTCGGCAAAGAGCGTCATGTGGCGGGCCTGCTCGGTACCTTTAAGATTCGCCCGCCGGCCTGATCCTGATTCTGGCGATCCGGTTTTTGTCGCGCTTCATCACCACGAAGCGCTTGCCGTGGAAGGTGAAAGCCTGCTTTTCCTCGGGGATCGACTGCGTCTCGTGGATGACCAGGCCGGCAATGGTGGTCGCTTCCTCGTCAGGCAGGTTCCAGTCGAGCGCCCGGTTGAGATCGCGGATCGGCACGGTGCCGTCGACGACCACGGAACCGTCCGCCTCCTGCTTCACGCCCTGAATGTCTACATCGTGCTCGTCGGCGATCTCGCCAACGATCTCCTCGATAATGTCCTCCAGCGTCACCAGCCCTTCGACCTCGCCATATTCGTCGACGACGATAGCGAAATGCGCCTTGGCGCGCAGGAAGGCGTTGAGCTGTTCCTGCAGCGTCGTGGTGTCGGGCACGAACCAAGGCTTCGAAGCGATCTTCATCACGTCGATCCGGGAAAAGTCGTTGCCGACCTCGTTCAGCGCTCGCAGCAGGTCCTTGGCGTGCAGCACGCCGACAATGTTGTCGAGAGAGCCTTTCCACAACGGCATGCGGGTGTGCGGGCTTTGCAGGATCTCGCGCACCACCGCTTCCGGCCCATTGTCGGCATTGACCGAGCGCATATTGGTGCGGTGGACCATGATGTCGGAGACTTCGAGCTCGGCGAGATCGAACAGCCCGCCGACGCGGTCGCGGTCCTCACGCACCATCTGGCCGTCGCGGCGGAAATCGTCGACCGCGCCGCGCAACTCGTCCTGTGTCGAGCGCTGCGGCTCGATGCGCGACAGCTCATAGCCGAACATGGCAAGCAGGCGCGTGCGCACGGCCAGGACCAGCAGGATGAGGATGGCAAGGACGGCGACGACGGTCCAGCCGGGCTCGTTGATCATCGCTGCCGGCTTTCCTGGCCCGGGTGGTTCTCCCTGAGGAACGAAAGCACTTCCGACGCCGGTACATCCTTGGCAATAAAAGCCTGGCCAACGCCGCGCGTCAGGATGAAGGTCAGCGCGCCGCGCGACACTTTCTTGTCCTGGGTGATGAAGCCAAGCAGCGCCTCGGCATCGGGCAACTCACCAGGGATGTCGGCCATCCGCCAGGGTAGACCGACGGCGCGAAGATGCGCCTCCACGCGCGCCGCGTCGTCCGGGCTGGCCAGATTGAGCCTTGCGGAAAAGCGGTGCGCCAGCGCCATGCCGATGGCGACGCCTTCGCCATGGACGAGGCGGGCGCCATCATACTGTGTGGCGCCTTCCAGCGCATGGCCGAACGTGTGGCCAAGATTGAGCAGTGCGCGGTCGCCGGTTTCGAACTCGTCGCGGGCGACGACATCGGCTTTGGCGCGGCAGGCCTCGGCAATCGCCTCCGCCCGTTCCGCACCACCGGCGAACACCTTTTCCCAGTTCGCTTCCAGCCAGGCGAAAAACGCCGGTCGGTCGATCAACCCGTATTTGGCAAGCTCGGCATAGCCGGCGCGAAATTCGCGGATCGGCAGCGTGTCGAGCACTTCGGTGTCGGCCAGCACCAGCTTCGGCTGATGGAAGACGCCGACCAGATTCTTGCCGCGCGGGCTGTTGATGCCGGTCTTCCCACCGACCGAGGAATCGACCTGCGCCAGCAGCGAGGTTGGAATCTGGACGAAATTCATGCCGCGGCGCACGATGCCGGCGGCAAAGCCGGTCAGGTCGCCGATGACGCCACCGCCGAGCGCAATGACGACATCGCCGCGCTCCAGCTTGGCGGCGAGCACGCCGTCGACCACCTCTTCGAGATGGGCAAAGCTCTTGGTCTTTTCGCCGGCCGGCAAAGTGATGACGGCAGGCTGGATGCCGCCTGTTTCCAGACCGGCCTTCAGCGCGTCGAGATGTGCCGCCGCGACATTGTCGTCGGTGACCACCGCCGCCCTCGTGCCGGGCAGGCGGCGCGAAATCTCGGCGCCGGCGCGCGCCAAAAGGCCAGGGCCGATCAGGATGTCATAGGCACGCTCGCCAAGGCCGACCTCGACAGTGACCGGTTCGCTCACAGCCGCACCTCGCCTGGCGCAGTCGGAGCCGGAATGCCGAAATGCCCGCACAGCGCGTCGACAACCTCCGTCGCAATGACCTCCTTGCGGTCGTCGCGTGTCGGCACGGTGATGTTGGACGTGGCATAGACCGGGTAGCGCTCGCCCATCAGTCGCTCGAGCACGGCGCGCGGATCGGCGCTTTTGAGCAACGGCCGGTTCTGCTTCTTGGACACGCGTTCCATCAATAGGTCGATCTCGGCCTTCAGCCACACCGACACGCCATGCCCGGCGATCGCTTCCCGCGTCTGCGCATTCATGAACGCGCCGCCGCCGGTCGACAGCACCTGCGGCCCACTCTCCAGCATGCGCAGGATGACGCGCTGCTCCAATGCCCGGAATTCGGTCTCGCCATAGCGTTCGAACAGTTCCGGCACCGTCATGCGCGACACGGTTTCGATCTCCTGGTCGCTGTCGACGAAGGGCAGCGACAGCATCGTCGCCACCTTGCGGCCGATCGCCGTCTTTCCGGCGCCCATCAGGCCGACAAAGACGATCGAGCGGCTGCCCAGCCTGTCGAGCAGCGCGGCATGGCTATCGCCGGGAGGATTTGCTGGTAACGCGTTCATGAGACCATGCTGTTTCTAAGCCGTCTTTGCCGGCGTATCGACATCAAAAGCCCGTTTGCGTCAAGCACAGCGCCTTTCGCACGCAGAGCCCTTCGTCCTTGAATTGACGGAATTAGCGTCCCATAAGGACACAGGGCTTGGAATCGCAGAGCAAGAAGACGGGCGAAGATTGATGCCGACACTGTTCCGCTTTGTCGTGACGATGATGATTCTTGCCGGCATTGCCTATGGTACGATGGTGGCGTTGGCGATGTTCGTCGAGCCGAAAAAAGCCGAAATCACCGTGCGCATTCCACCGGAAAAGCTGAACCCCAAGAAAAACTGACCCAAAACTGACCCCTGGAACATGAACAGCGCGGCTCGCATCGAAGCCTTTCTCGAGATGATGAGCGCCGAACGCGGTGCCGCTGCAAACACGCTGTCTTCCTACCGCCGTGATCTCGAAGACGCTTCGCAGCAGATTGCCGGCGGGCTTGCCGCTGCCGCCGCAGCCGACATCCGCGCCTATCTCGACGATATCGCGGCGCGCGGCTTTGCGTCGACGTCGCAGGCGCGCAAACTGTCGGCGATCCGCCAGTTCTTCAAGTTTCTCTACGCCGAGGGCTTGCGCGGCGACGACCCGACCGGCACGCTGGACAGTCCGAAAAAGGGCCGGCCGCTGCCCAAGACGATGAGCGAGGCCGATACCGGTCGGCTGCTCGACCGCGCCGCGCTTGAGACAGGCGATGCCGTCAATGGTGACCGGGTGGCTGCACTGCGCCTGCACGCTTTGGTGGAGGTGCTCTATGCCACCGGCCTGCGCGTCTCCGAACTTGTCGGCCTGCCGGTGACCGTCGCCCAGCGCGACGACCGCTTCTTCATGGTGCGCGGCAAGGGCGACAAGGAGCGCATGGTGCCGCTGTCGGCCAAGGCCCGCATGGCGATGCGGGCATGGCTCACGGCCCGGGCGTCGGTGCCGGCTTTCGCCGACAGCCCGTTTCTGTTCCCGGCCGCCGGCGACAGCGGCTTTCTCTCCCGGCAGGTCTTTGCCCGCGACCTAAAAGGCCTTGCCGCGCGGGCCGGCATATCGGCGGCCAAAATTTCGCCGCATGTGCTGCGCCATGCTTTTGCCAGCCATCTCCTGCAGAACGGCGCTGATCTCAGGGCGGTGCAGCAGCTGCTCGGCCACGCCGATATCTCGACCACGCAGATTTACACGCATGTGCTGGAAGAGCGGTTGGTGCGGCTGGTCAACGATCATCATCCGCTTGCCGACTAGGCCTCATATCGCTATGTGAGGGCAACGTGCCCGCGCGGAGCCTACATCTGCGCGATGTTTGCCTTCCGACGCATCGGTCCGCTCAAGAATGTACAATTACCTCGATTTCGAAAAGCCGGTGCAGGACCTTGAACTCAAGATCCTCGAGCTGAAGAAGCTTGCGGAGAATGGCGAGGCGGTCGACGTCGGCGACGAAATCAGCCGGCTCGAGAAGCGCGTGCGCGACGCGCTGCGCGACATCTACAAGGCGCTGACGCCGTGGCAGAAGGTGCAGGTCGCGCGCCACACCGACAGGCCGCATTGCCTCGACTACATCAAGGGCCTGTTCAGCGATTTCACGCCGCTCGCCGGCGACCGCAATTTCGGCGAGGACCAGGCGATCATCGGCGGCTTCGCTCGCTTCCGCGGCGAACCGGTGGCCGTCATCGGCCAGGAAAAGGGCTCCGACACGGCGAGCCGGCTCAAGCACAATTTCGGCTCAGTGCGTCCTGAAGGCTACCGCAAGGCCGTGCGGCTGATGGAACTTGCCGACCGTTTCCAGATTCCACTTCTGACGCTGGTCGACACCGCCGGCGCTTATCCCGGCGTTGGCGCCGAGGAACGCGGTCAGGCTGAAGCCATCGCCCGCTCAACCTCGGCCTGCCTCGGCCTCAAAGTGCCATCGATTTCGGTCGTCATCGGCGAAGGCGGTTCGGGCGGCGCCATTGCGATCGCCACCGCCAACCGCGTCTACATGCTGGAACACGCCATCTATTCGGTGATCTCGCCGGAAGGCGCTGCCTCGATCCTGTGGCGCGACACGACGCGCTCGAAAGATGCGGCGACCAACATGAAGATCACCGCCCAGGACCTTCTGGAAATGAAGATCATCGACGCCATCATTGCCGAGCCGCTCGGCGGCGCCCAGCGCGCGCCCGAAACGGTGATCGCCGCCACCGGCGACCTCATCGCCAAGACGATGAAGGATTTTGCCGGCGCCAACACCGATTTTCGCGAACAGCGCCGCGAAAAATATCTGGCGATGGGCCGCAGCCTCTGATTTTGGCCGGCAGCGCACCGCAATGTGGCGTCAAGGAGCAATTTCGCCACAAAAATGCCGCCGCATTCGGCTCAATAAAAAATCCGTGACACCGGGCGAATTGCCGTGGGGGGCGCCGTCCGACGCTTGCGGTAAGGAATTTTCAAGGTTAACGGGCTTAGGGTCCGTCAGTGTTCAGCATGCAGGCCCGGGCGCTATCCGGCCGTGCCGCGAGAAAAAGACATAGCCGTATCCATGTTTACCAAGCTTGCCCGCACTGGACTTCTGATCGCCGCGCTTGGCGTTGCCGGCTGCAACGATTCCTCGATGAAGAATTTTGCGCCGGAAGCCAGCAAACCGCTGCCGGACAAGATCCTGGCCGACATGAAGGCCAAGGGCATGATCCGCACCTCGTCGGTGATGGCTCGCATCTTCAAGGAAGAAGGCAAGCTCGAAATCTGGAAGGCCAAGACCACCGGCCGCTACGAGATGGTCGCCAGCTACGATATCTGCAAATGGTCGGGCAAGCTCGGCCCAAAATACACCGAGGGCGACCGCCAGGCGCCGGAAGGTTTCTATACGGTCCGCCCGTCGCAGATGAATCCGCGCTCGAACTATCATCTGTCCTTCAACATCGGCTATCCCAACGCCTATGACCGTGCCAATGGCCGCACCGGCGCCAATCTGATGGTGCACGGCGCCTGCTCGTCGTCGGGCTGTTATTCGATGACCGACCCGCAGATCGAGCAGATCTACGCTTTTGGTCGCGATGCCTTCCAGGGCGGCCAGACCGAGTTCCAGATCCAGGCCTTCCCGTTCCGCATGACCGCCGCCAACATGGCGCGCTACCGCAACGACCCGAACTATGAGTTCTGGAAGATGCTGAAGGTCGGTTACGACAATTTCGAGATCACCAAGGTGCCGCCGAAGGTCGATGTCTGCGACAAGCGCTATGTCTTCAACCAGGTGGCGCCCGAGGGCACGACATTCGATCCGACTGGCGCCTGCCCCGCGACCACGCAGCCCGATTCGCTGAAGAGCGCACTCAACGCATATCAAAGCAGCTATGACGCGGCCTTCACCGGCGCGGTCAAGGCCAGCGTGCCGGCGCCCAAGCCAACCATTGCCGGCATCAAGGAAGCCAGCATCGTTTCCGACTGGTCGAAGCGCCGCGCCCGGGGCGAGCGCGTGCCGATCGAACCGCCGTCGCTGAATTCCGACGGCACGCTGACCGAGACGGCGCGCATGGGCCGCATCGATTCGCCGGCCGGCCGCAAGATGGCGGCACTGGACGCAGAGAAGGAAGCCAAGCGCAAGGCCGAGGAACAGCGGGTTGCGGCCATCGAAGCCGCGAAAGCCGCCAAGGCCCAGGCACTGGCCGAAAAGCAAGCGGCAAAGGCCCAAGCGCTGGCCGAAAAGGCAGCAGCCAAGCAGGCCGCCCAGCAGCCGGTCGCCACTGCGAGCGTCGAGGCGGCGCCTGCAGAACCGCCGGCGGACGAAAGCCGGATGTCGAAGATCAAGAACAAGCTGCTAGGCATGTTCGGCGGCTGAGGTTTTCGCCTTGCCGATGCATGCCGCCCAAAAGTGCGCCGCGGTTTTGGGACAAAGACATGCATGAAGACAAACAAACAAATCACACCGCGATCTATGACCTCAAGGGCCTGAATTGCCCCCTGCCCGTTCTCAAGGCGAAAAAACGCTTGGCGGCAATGCGGCCGGGCAGCCGGCTTTGGCTGGAGACCACCGATCCGCTGGCGGTCATCGACATCCCCGCCTTTTGCGCCGACGCTGGCCACCAGCTTGTTGAAACATCAGCCGTCAGCGGCGGCCACCGCTTCCTGGTCGAACGCGGCGCAGAGCGAGCCTGACAATCAGCCCCCGGCTATCGCCAGCGGATTGCTCTCCAGCGCCGCGCGATCCGGCGTGTCGATCGACGGCCGGTTGGTGAAGGCGGAAAACAGCCGGCGCACATAATCTTCCGGCATATCTAGCGTGATCAGCACCAGCCTGGTGCCGCGCTGGCCGTCCGGCCAGGCCAGCAGCCGCGCCGGCGGATGCAGGATCTTCTGCACCCCGTGGACGACAAGCGGCCGCGACGGATCCTCCGCAAGCTCGATGACGCCCTTCATCCGCAAAAGCTTGTCGCCATGCGCAGAACGCAGCAGGTCAAGGAACATCTCGATCGCCGAAAACGGCACCGGGCCGTCATGGACCAGCGAGTAGGAGCGCACGCGGGAATCGTGGCGGTGGTGATGCTCATGCTCGCCGTGGTCATGATCATGATGATGATGGTGCTCATGGGCGGCTTCTTCGCCGAGCCAGCGCCGGACATCGGCGGATTTGGTCGCCGGATTGTAGAGGCCGCAATCGAACAGCGCCGCGACGCCGGTTCGGCCGTCGCCGGCGTCCAGCACCACGGCGCCTGGATTGAGCTGATGGAGTCGCGTTCGCAAAGCATCGACGTCGCCGGGATCGCTGGCCAGATCGACCTTGGTCAGCACGATGCGATCGGCGACCGCCACCTGCTTGACCGCCTCGACATGGCCGTCGAGCGTCGCATTGCCGTTGACCGCGTCGACCAGCGTGATGACGCCATCAAGTCGGAAGGCCTGCACAAGGGCGGGATGCGCCATGATCGACTGCAGCACCGGCGCCGGATCGGCGAGCCCGGTGGTTTCGACAACGACGCGGGCAAGGCGGGCGATACGGCCGGTCTGCAGCCGGTCGACGAGGTCAGCCAGCGTATCGACCAGTTCGCCGCGCACCGTGCAGCACAGACAGCCGTCGGACAACTGGATGATGCCGTCCGAGGCCTGCTCGACCAGCAGGTGGTCGATCGCCACCTCACCGAATTCGTTGATGATGACGGCCGTGTCGACCAGTGCCGGATCTTTGAGCAGCCGGTTGAGCAATGTCGTCTTGCCGGCGCCGAGAAAGCCGGTGACCACCGTGACGGGTATCGGAAAGCCAGCCATCGCCTAGTTCGCGGCTTTGACCAGCTGGTCGCCCTGCACCGCGGTTGCCTGGCCCACCACGGCCGGTTCGGCGCCCTTTGGCGCCGGAATGTCTGGCCGCCAGCTCGGCAGCGGCACATCGGCGTATTCCTGGCCGCCCTGGTCGAGCATCGCCTTCGGCGCCGGCCCGGTGGCGCCGCCGAGGCCCACGGCAACCAGCGTCGGCACGTGGTCGAGCTTTTCCTGATAGGGCGATTTCGGCACGTCGGCACCCTTCGCGGCCACCGGCGGAGCCGCCTCGGACTGCTCGTGCGGCGCCTTCTTCCTGCAGATCTCATCATGCATGTCGTTGGGTGACATTGTATCGCCATAGGAAGGCATGGCCGCGACCGTGAGCCAGTTCGGGTCGGGCATGGCAAAGCCCTGGTCAAGCAGCCTGGCGGCGGTCTCGGCACGGCTGATCGCCGATTTTTCGCCGAGCACGACCGCGACCAGCGTGCGGCCATTGCGTGTCGCCGAGCCGATCATGTTGAAGCCCGAGGGACAGACGAACCCGGTTTTCATGCCGTCGGCGCCGGGATAGCGCCCGATCAAGAGATTGTAGTTGGAGATCGCCTTCTTGCCGACGGCAAGGCCTTCGATCGAGAACCAGGGGGCGTATTGCGGGAATTCCTTGCGGATCGCCATCACCAGCAGGGCAAGATCGCGCGCCGTCGTATACTGCTCCGGCGAAAACAGTCCGTTCGGATTGACGAAATGCGTTCCGGTCATGCCGAGCCGCGCCGCCTCCGCATTCATGCGAACGGCGAATCCGGCCTGCGAGCCGCCTATGTTTTCGCCGATGGCCATGGCGATATCGTTGGCCGATTTGACCAGCATCATCTTCAACGCATTGTCGAGCCGCATCACCGAGCCCGGCTTGAAGCCCATCTTGCTCGGCGGTTCGCCCGCCGAATGCTTGGTCACCTTGATCGGTGAATCGAGCTGGACCTCGCCGGCGGCAATCGCCCGGAAGGTGACATAGGCGGTCATCAGCTTGCTCAGCGAAGCGGGATACCAGCGCTTGAAGGCGTCCTGGTGCTGCAGAACCTTGCCGCTGTTGAGGTCGAACAGGATCACCGGATTGGCCAAAGCTGGCCCAGCCAGCATGGGTAGCGCCAAGCCGCCCGTTAGCAGTAATTTGAGGATATGGCTGTGCCGCATCATGGAATTCGAAATCGCCTCTTGCCGTAGTCGCCCCTGGCTCCGTAAGATTTCGTTACGCGATGGCCAGCATGACCTGATCCGGCCCTCAATTTCCGGATCACATTGTCTGGGGTGCTATTTACCCTATGTGACGCCAAGATGGCAAAGTGCCAAGATGGCAACAAGCATGGCAATCACAATTGCAATCAAGCAGGCCAGATCGTCTGCTCCAACAGCGAGATGGAACCATTATGCCGATTCTCAACCGCGCCGCCGAGATGCAGGATGAAGTTGCCGGCTGGCGACGCCATCTGCACCAGACGCCAGAACTGAATTTCGATGTCTTCAAGACCGCCGCCTTTGTCACCGAGAAGCTGAAGGAATTCGGCTGCGACGACGTGGTGACGGGCCTCGGCAAGACCGGCGTCGTCGGCATCATCCATGGCCGCAAGGGGCAAGGCGCGACCATCGGCTTGCGCGCCGACATGGACGCGCTGCCGATCAACGAGATCACCGGCAAGCCCTATGCCTCGACCATTCCTGGCAAAATGCATGCCTGCGGCCATGACGGCCATACGGCGATGCTTTTGGGCGCCGCCAAATATCTGACCGAAACGCGCAATTTCGCCGGCTCGGTCGCGGTCATCTTCCAGCCGGCGGAAGAGGGCGGCGGCGGCGGCAACGAGATGGTCAAGGACGGCATGATGGAGCGTTTCGATATTTCGCGCGTCTTTGGCATGCACAACATGCCGGGCCTGCCGGTGGGCCAGTTCGCCATCCGGCCGGGCCCGATCATGGCGGCGACCGCCGAGTTCACCATCACCGTGAAGGGCCGCGGTGGCCATGCGGCGATGCCGCACGGCACGATCGACCCGATCGTCATCACCAGCCAGTTGGTCGGCGCCCTTCAGACGGTCGCTTCGCGCAGCACCGATCCGGTCGAGGCGGTGGTGGTTTCGGTGACGAAGTTCCACGCCGGCGACGCCTACAACGTCATTCCCGAGACCGCCGAGATTGCCGGCACGGTACGCACACTGAAGAAAGAGATCGCCAAGAAGTCGGAAGAGCGCATCCGCACCATCTGCGAAGGAATAGCCACCGCCTTCGGCGCGACGATCACTGTCGACTATGACGCCAACTATCCCGTGACCTTCAATCATCCGGAAGAAACGGTCTTTGCCGGCGATGTCGCGGCACATGTCGCCGGCGACACCCAGGTCCACCGCGCCATCCAGCCGGTGATGGGCGGCGAAGACTTCTCCTACATGCTGGAAGCCCGACCTGGCGCCTTCATCTTCATCGGCAATGGCGAGACCGCCGGCCTCCATCATCCGGCCTACGACTTCAACGACGAAGTCATACCGCACGGCATGAGCTACTGGGTGAAACTGGCCGAAACGGCGCTGACAGCCTGACCTGCCCCGACGAAAGGCCGGCCGATTAGCCTTCGGCCGGCCTCTTCATTGCCTTCGGCGAGCCTCTTGGCGAAACGATCGGAAGCGGCTATGTGTCGGGCCGCGTGGTCCCGTAGCTCAGTAGGATAGAGCGGCAGATTCCTAATCTGTAGGTCACAGGTTCGATTCCTGTCGGGATCACCAGCAGCCACGATCAGTCCGTGAGGCGCCCACGAAACAACGTGGTGCCGTCGGTCAGCTGCGACCTGGAGATATCCCGGAACCCAGCCTCGGCCATCCACCCGCGATACTGACCTTCCGTGTACGATTCGCCTGCGCGGTAAAGGTTCAGGAAGGTGAGATTGAGAAAGACACCCTCAGGCGGGCCGAGACGGTCGTCATCGACGACACCCCACCCCGCAATTGCGATCTCGCCTCCTTGGGTGAGGCAACGCGCCGCGTTCAGGATCGAACTGCGCGCCTGGTCCGGCGGCAGGACCTGGACGACGGCCTTCAGGATCGCCAAGTCATGCAGGCCGGTCGATGGCGCGACCGTTATGTCGCCTTCTTCGACAACCACATCGCCGGCACCGTATTCCGACAGGGTCGCTGGTGCGACCGCCGCGACCGTCGGGAGTTCCATCAATGTCGCCGCAATATGCGGCCATCGCTCGCGAAGACCGACCAGAATGGTCCCGGCGCCGCCGCCGATGTCGATCACCGAACGGACCGCCGAGAGGTCCAGCTCGCGGGCGAGATTTCGGCCGAAAATCACCCCTCCCGGTGCGAGCATGCGGCTGAAGGCCGCTGCGGATTCTGGCCCCGCTTCGGAAAAGTCGTGCAGCGCGGCCGGCCGGTTCTGCCGCAGCGACTCTGCGGTCAAAAGGTCGGCTCCCCAGAGTTCGCGCAGCAGCACATGATCGCCGCCGCGATAGGTCGGCTTGGACGCGTCGAGAAACTCCGACGCTTCGGCTCCGTTGCGAAACTGACCATCCTTGACGTCGAGGAGACCGATGCTGGCGAGCGCGTAGAGGAGCCGCGACAGACGAGCGGGCTCGACTTTGAGCGCTGCCCCAAGGCTGTCGGCAGTCGCAGCATCGCCGCCGAGCCGGGTGAAGATGCCAAGGTCCAGCCCGGCACGAAGCGCCAAGGCAGGGGGCACCCCTGCGATCAGCTTGTCGATCCGATCGGAATCCACCATGTCATATCCCGTTGTGCGATCCAGGATCGACTTTGAACAGCTCGGCCAACCTCGTCAAATCAGTTCACCAGCGCGCCGCTCTCCGCGTCGAGCAGGTTCAGCTTGGCGGTATCGGGTTCGACGTAAAGCGTATCTCCGGGGCCGGCGCTGATCCTACCAGCGCCCGCGACCGTTGTGCGCCGGCCCGGCATACCTCAAAAATCCGGCTGTGATAATGGCTGGTCGCGCCTTCGAACGCTACGCAGGCAAGGCCAGCAGCGCCAGTCCGGCCAGCGCCGAGCCGGCCAATGTCGGCAGCATGCCGATCCTCAGTTTCAGCATGGCGACCATGGCGGCTGCCGCCAGCAACGCGGCACGCCAGTCCAGCGACGACAGCACCGGCACCTCCATGCCCAGGCAAACGCGGTGCACCGCGCCGAAGACGACATGCAGTGCGAACCACAGCGCAAGGTTCATCACCACGCCGACGACAGCCGCTGTGATCGCACTCAGCGCCGCCGACAGTGCCTTGTTGCCGCGCAGCGCCTCGATGTAGGGGGCACCCAGAAAGATCCAGAAGAAGCACGGCACGAACGTCACCCAGAGCGTCAGCAATGCGCCGAGCGATCCGGCCACAAGCGGTCCCATCGCACCGGCGTGCCGGTAGGCGGCGACGAAGCCGACGAATTGCAGCACCAGGATCAATGGTCCCGGCGTCGTCTCGGCCAGGCCAAGCCCATCGACCATTTCACCCGGCGCCAGCCAGCCGAACGACGTCACCGCTGCCTGCGCGACATAGGAGAGTGCGGCGTAGGCGCCGCCGAATGTGACCACCGCCATCAGGCTGAAGAAGCCGCCAAGCTGTGCCCAAACACTGGCAGGGCCGGTCAGCGCCAGGATCAGTACGACCGGCCCGAGCCAGATCGGCAGCCAGATCGCGATGGTGCGCGGCGCGTGCCATTTCGTCGGCTTGGTGTGAGCGAGTTCGCCGCGTTCGAACATGACGTCGACGGCGCCCCTGACATCGGGCAAATTGTCCTTGCCGCGTGCGGCTCCGGAAAAACGCGCCGGTGCCAAGCGGTTGCCGATCCAGCCGGTCAGCCCTGCAACCAGGATGATCAGCGGAAACGGCAGCCTGATGACATAGATGGCAAGGAACGCGGCCACCGCGATCGCCATCATCACCCGGTTCTTGAGCGCCCGTTTGCCGATGCGGAGGACCGCCTCGACGACGACGGCCAGCACCGCCGCCTTGATGCCGAAAAACAGCGCCTCGATGACGGGCGCATCAATGTAAAGCACGTAGAAGATGCTGAGGCCCAGCATGACAAACGCACCGGGCAGCACGAACAGGATGCCGGCAACGAGGCCGCCGGCGGTCCGGTGCAGCAGCCAGCCGATATAGATGGCGAGCTGCTGTGCCTCGGGGCCTGGCAGAAGCATGCAGTAGTTGAGCGCATGCAGGAACCGCTGCTCGCCGATCCAGCGGCGATCCTCGACCAATTCCTTGTGCATCAGCGCGATCTGTCCGGCCGGCCCGCCGAAGGAGAGCAGGCCGATCCTTGCCCACAGTTTCGCGGCTTGGCGGAAGGTCGGGACTATCGGAGCCTCGGTAGCCTGTGCATCGTCGTCCGCGGGGAGGGCGCTCATGGCGTTTTGCCCGCGCTGGGCCAATTGTGGGTTTCGTCAGTGGCATCGCGGCACCATCTGAAGAACGCATCGTAGAGCAGCATGCCGGCATCAAGCTGTTCGAGATCGTCGCGGAACATGCGCGACAGCCCGAGCGATGCAGCGAGGAACCCGGCCGCCTGCGGTACGAGATCGAGGCGCGCCGTATCGGCTGCACGCACGATCAGCGCAAGGCGATCGAGCGCTTCGGACCGCAACCCGAACTCTTCGATCATCGTGTCGAAGGTGCAGCGCTCGCCGCGATGGCTCCAGAACACGTCGTCGATGTCGAAGGCAACCGCCCCAAACCGATCGGCGGCCGCCAGCACTTCAGACGGCTCGACAAACAGGAACACCGCCGAGGGATCGACGAAGCGGCGGATCAGCCAGGGACAGGCGATGCGGTCGACCTTGGGGCGGGCACGCGTCACCCAGACCGTGCGGCCCTTGTCGTCGCGGGGCGGTATCTTGTCGGCCTTGACCAGAAGTCCCTTGGCCGCCTGCCACGCCTCGAAGCCGCCTTCAAGGGATTCGGCAGCAATGCCCTCATGGCGCAGCCATGCGGCAACGCCTTGCGAGAGCTTCAGCCCCTTCTGGCAGATGACGACAGCATGAGCCCCCGTGAACTCGGCCGCCCAGCTCGAAACAGACTTGAAGTCGCGCCGGCACGAGGCCGGAAGCAGCCGCGGATCGGCGTCGTAGTCTTCGTCGATGCGGACATCGACAAGAACAGGCGCGTCGGACAGACCGACAAGGCGGGAAAGCTGCGCTACGGTGATTGCGGTTGTTGACGGCATGGCGTCCACCTCCAGAGTGAGAGTTTGGACGCGATCATTGGGCTGACGCCTCACGGGGTCGTCGCGAAGGAACCCCTTGCCACAATGCTGGATTGATCCTTCGTCTTTGTCAAGGAAAGAGCGGCGCCGGGGGACCGCGCCTACTGCGCCGTCCAGCCGCCATCCATCGGCAAAGTCGTGCCGGTAATCTGCCTGGCCGAGTCCGAGCACAGAAACAGCGTCAGCGCGGCGAGCTCCTCCACGGTGACGAATTGCTTCGTCGGCTGTGCCGCCAGGAGCACGTCGCGCTTGACCTGTTCCTCGGTCATGCCGCGCGCCTTCATCGTGTCGGGGATCTGCCTTTCGACCAGTGACGTCCAGACATAGCCGGGCGCGATGGCGTTGACGGTGATGCCGTCCTGCGCGACTTCCAGCGCTACCGTCTTGGTCAGACCCGCTAGGCCGTGCTTGGCCGAGACGTAAGCCGACTTGAACGGCGAGGCGACCAGTGCATGCGCCGACGCGGTGTTGATGATGCGGCCCCATTTGCGCGCCTTCATGCCGGGCACCACGGCCTTGATCGCGTAAAAGGCGGCAAGCAGATTGATGCGGATGATGGCTTCCCACTTGTCGTCGGGAAACTCCTCGATTGGCGCGACATGCTGTATCCCGGCATTGTTGACCAGAATGTCGAGGCTGCCTAAGGCCTGCTCGGCTTCGCGCACCATGGCGGTCACCGCTGCGCCGTCCATCATGTTGGCGCCGGAGTAGCGGCACTGGACGCCGAAATCCTTCTCGATGCCGGCGCGCTCCTGTTCGATCGCCGCGGCTTCGCCAAGGCCGTTGATCGTGACGTTGGAGCCCTCGGCGGCAAGGGCGCGGGCAATGGCCAGGCCAATGCCGCTGGTCGATCCGGTGACGAGCGCATTCTTCGAAGAAAGGGAACCCATGGAGATCTCGCGACTGTTAGGAGGACTACAAAGGCACATAGTTTGTGCGCCGCAACATGACAATGCCATAACCATATGCCGGCGCCATCACAGCCCTAAAACGCGCTTTGCCGGCCTCGCCGAGCGCCGTCTCAAGGCTGACACGTCAAGGCTGGCACGGCAGTGTTATGGTGCGGCGCAACATAGTCGGCCGCGCATTCGCGCAGTCATTCCTGAAGCATCGATCCAACGAATCAGGGGGGCTGTAGCTTGAAATCGCCGATGTCGTGATGCGTGCCTATGCCATGCCGCTCACTAACCGTCCTTTCCGCCCGGCCCGTATCGCTTCTTCGACCGCGACGCCCTAAGCTATCCCGCAATCTCCAGTAGGGCCGATACCAGCAAGTGGCGTTCGTCGGCGGACAGCACGTCGGAATCGAAGAGGTTCATGCTGCGCAGCCCTTCGATGGCCAGAAAGCAGACCAGCAGCGTCTTGAGGTCCGGCGTCTCGCTCTTCAGCCGCTGCAGCAGCTGTGACTTGAAGGCTTTTATCGGCGTCAGGAAATCCGGATCCTCGGCGATCGCCGAGAATATCCACGAAGCCGTCGGCTTCGGCTCCTCACAATCATCCGCCGAGAGCCGGATATAGGTGGCGAGCAGGCTCTCGCCGCTGGCGCCGGCGACACGGCCCGATTCCAGCGCCAGCTCGAACGCGCGCAGGTAATTCTCCACCAGGCCCTGCATCAGTTTGGCCTTGGTCGGAAAGTTATATAACAGGCCGCCTTTCGACACGCCGGCGCGGCTGGCGACGGCGTCAAGCGACAGGCTGCCGGGACCGGTCTCGCGTGCGACATCGGCGGCGGCGGCGAGTATCTTGTCGCGCGAATTTGCCCTTTGGGTCTTCATCGATCCCTTCCCCCGCACCAGCCTAGGCGGAATTGACAAGACCGTCCAGACGGTACAGTAAGTTCGCCGTCATTTGTAATCGGGACCTGGCGTCGATAAGTGTCCCGCTATTCGGCTATTTTGCCGGTCACCGGCCGAGGGGACAGTTCGTGAAGCGCTTCATCTCTATCACCGCAATTCTGCTTCTGCTCGCTCTGGTGTGCGTCGGCGTTGTCGGCTTCAACCTGTTCCGCGACAACGCTATCAAACAGTATTTCGCCACCATGAAGCCGCCGGCGACGACCGTATCGACGGTTGTCGTCAAGCCTTCCGACTGGACGCCGGGCGTCGAGGCGATCGGCACGGTACGCGCCGTGCGCGGTGTCGACCTTACCGTCGAGACCAGCGGCATCGTCAAGGACATCCTTTTCCATGCCAACCAGAAGGTGCCGGTCGATTCGGTCCTGCTGCAGCTCGACGATGCCGTCGAACGCGCGGATCTGGTCGCGGCCAAGGCGCAGTCCGTGTCCGACAAGACGGCGCTCGAACGCGCGCTGGAGCTGCAGCGGCGCGGCGTCGGCACGGATGCCACGCTCGACACCGCTCAAGCCGCTGCATCGGCCTCCGCCGCGCAGGTCAACAAGCTGCAGGCCGTGCTTGATCAGAAGCAGCTGACGGCGCCGTTCGCCGGCACCGTGGGCATCCCCAAGATCGACCTCGGCCAATATCTCTCGCCCGGCAACGCAGTGGTGACCTTGCAGGATCTGGACACCATGCGGGTCGATTTCTCGGTACCCGAACAGCAGCTGCCGCTGCTCAAGATAGGCCAGGCGGTGCGGCTCGGCCTCGGCGGCACCGGCGGCGGCGCCGACATGCCGTTTGCCGGCTCCATTCGCGGCATCGATCCCAAGATCGACGCTTCAAGCCGCCTGGTGTCCGTCCGCGGCGAGGTCGCCAACCCTGACGGCAAGCTGACGCCCGGCCAGTTCGTCCAGGTTCGCGTCGAGCTGCCGCAGGAGAAAAACATTCTGTCCTTGCCGCAGACGGCATTGACGTCGAGCCTCTATGGCGACTTCGTCTTCGTCGTCGTTCCGGCGAAGCCGGCGGAAGGCGCCCCAGCCGCGAAACCCGAGGAAAAGCCTGCCGCGGGGGCCGACGCAGCAAAGCCGGCGGCAGATGCAAAGCCGGCAGACGCGAAACCGGCTGCCGAAGACGCCGCGGCGAAGCCCGCGGACAAGCCGGCTGTCGACCCCGCGAAGCCCGCGGCAGAACCGGAAAAGCCGGCGCTCGTGCTGTCGCAGGTGTTCGTGAAGCCCGGCCGCCGCAACGACGGCATGGTCGAGATCATCGAGGGCATCAAGGCCGGTGACGAGGTCGTCACCGCCGGTCAGAACCGTCTCTTCAACGGCATGTCCGTCGCTGTCGACAACACCATTGACCCCAGCAAGTCGGCTAACCAGCAGGCTCAGCAATGAACTTTTCCGACATCTTCATTCGCCGGCCGGTCCTCTCCACCGTCCTCGCCTGCATGATCCTGCTCCTGGGTTTCCAGGGCATCTTCAACCTGTCGATCCGGCAGTATCCCAAGGTTGACGAGACGGCGATCACCATCACCACCGCCTATCCCGGCGCCAGCGCCGACCTGATCCAGGGCTTTATCTCCGCCCCGATCGCGCGGGCCGTCGCCTCGACCGAGAACATCGACTACGTCACCTCGTCCAGCCGGCCGTCTTCGAGCACTGTGGTCGTCCAGATGAAGCTCGGCTCCAATCCGGATGTCGCGCTCACCGAGGTCCTGTCGAAGGTGCAGGGCGTACGCGGCACCTTGCCGGATGCATCCAAGGACCCGGTCATCGTCAAGGGCACCGGCCAAGAGTTCGCGATGATGTACATCTCGATGCAGAATCCGAACATGAGCAAGGAGCAGCTCACCGAATATATCGAGCGCGTCGTGCGGCCCCGCATGTCGACGGTCGAAGGTGTCGCCGACGTGCAGATCTTCGGCGCCGAGGAATATTCGATGCGGGTCTGGATCGACCCGGTCAAGCTTGCTGCGCGTGGCGTCACCGCCGCCGAAGTGCTGGCGGCGATCAACAACTCCAACTTCCTGTCGGCGCCCGGCAACACCGAGAACGAATATGTCGTCTCCTCGATCACGGTTCGCTCGACGCTGCAGACGCCTGAGGCCTTTGCCGAGCTTCCGCTGCGCTCGACGGACGGCCAGGTGGTGCGCTTGCGCGACGTGGCGCGAGTCGAGCTTGCCGCCGAGAGCACCGACACGAGGGTGAGCTTCAATGGCAAGCCCGGCACCTTCCTCGCCATCTTCCCGACGCCGGCCGCCAACCCGCTGACAACGGCGGAGGCGATCCACAAGATCGTGCCTTTGATTCAAGAGACGCTGCCGAAAGGCATGACCATCGAAATCGTCTACGATTCCACCGAACAGATCAGCGCCTCGATCGATGAAGTGTTCAAGACCATCGCCGAAGCCGTCGCCATCGTCGTCGTGGTCATCCTGTTGTTCCTCGGCTCATTCCGCTCGGTGATGATGCCGATCGTGACCATCCCGCTGTCGCTGGTCGGCGTCTGCTTTCTTTTGTTTGCGGTCGGCTATTCGATCAACCTTCTGTCGCTGCTGGCCATGGTGCTGGCCATCGGCCTTGTCGTCGACGACGCTATCGTGGTGGTGGAGAACATTCATCGCCACATGGAGGAGGACCACATGTCGCCGATGCAGGCGGCCTTCAACGGCATGCGCGAGATTTTCTCCGCCATCGTGGCCATGACCATCACGCTCGCCGCCGTGTTCGCGCCGCTGGCCTTCACCGGCGGCCTGACCGGCGCGCTGTTCCGCGAGTTCGCGGTGACGCTCGCCGGTTCGGTGGTGCTGTCCGGCCTCATAGCCGTCACCATCACGCCGATGATGGCGGCGCGTCTGCTCAAGGCGGGATCGCACAGTCGCTTCCAGCGCGTCGTCGACGGAACCTTCAGCCGTGTCGAGCATGTCTATGAGCGGGCGGTCACCGCCTCCTTGAGAAATCGACCGGTGACACTGCTGATGGTCGTGGCGCTGGTTGCGCTCACCGGCTTCATGTTCACCAAGACCTCGAGCGAACTGGCGCCGGAAGAGGACCAGGGCTTCCTGTTGTCGATCGTGACGGCACCGCGCTACGCGACCTCGGACTACACCGAGACCTACGTCAACCAGATCCTCGGCCTGGTGAAGGACATTCCCGAAACCAGGGCGCAATTCTCTGCCGTTGCCTTTGGCGGCGCCACCAACGGCGCCTTTGTCGGCTTCGCCTTCAAGGATTGGGCCGAGCGCCAGCGCAACTCAAAGGAGCTTCAAGCCGATATCCAGGGACGCCTCGGCAAGGTGGCCGGCGTCGAGGCCTTCGTCTTCGCGCCGCCGACGCTGCCGGGCTCCGGCGGCGGCCTGCCGATCTCCATGGTGGTGCGCTCGACCGGTGGTTCCGCCGAGGTCTACGAGGCGGCCGAGCAGATTAAGAACAAGGCGCAGGCCTCCGGCCGCTTCATCGTCGTGCAAAACTCGATGTCCTTTGACGCTCCGCAGGTGACGGTGACCATCGACCGCGACCGCGCGGCGGCTCTCAACCTGCCGATCGCCGACATCGGCCAGACGCTGACGCTGCTGGTCGGCGGCGCCGAAGTGGCTCAGTTCGACCGCGACTCCAACAGCTACGACATCATCCCGCAGGTGCCGAAGGAATTCCGCGACAATCCCGAGAAGCTCGGCGAATATTTCGTGCGTAGCGTGACCGGCGAAATGGTGCCGCTTTCAGCGGTAGTGAAGATTTCGACCAACGCCGCGCCGGCCGCGATCGAGCAGTTCAACCAGCTGAACTCGGCGACGATATCAGCGCTGCCGCTTCCCGGCGTCACCACGGGCGACGGGCTGCAGACCCTGGAGAACCTTGCCAAGGAGAGCCTGCCCGATACCTTCTTCATCGATTATTCCGGCCAGTCCCGGCAGGAGAAGGAGCAGGGCAACACGATCCTTATCGCGTTCGCAGCCGCCGTAATCGTCATCTATCTGGTGCTGGCGGCGCAGTTCGAAAGCTTCCGCGACCCGCTGATCATCATGATGGCGGTGCCACTGTCGATCTTTGGCGCCATCGTGCCGCTCAATCTGGGGCTTGGAACGCTCAATATCTACACGCAGGTCGGCCTGATCACACTGATAGGTCTGATCACCAAGCATGGCATTCTTCTGGTCGAGTTCGCCAACCAGCAGCGCGAGCTGCATGGCATGAGGCGGCGCGATGCGATCGTCGCCTCGGCCAAGGTGCGCTTGCGGCCGATCCTGATGACGACAGCGGCGATGGCGCTCGGCGTCGTGCCGCTGATCGTGTCCAGTGGTGCTGGTGCGGCGGCGCGCTATTCGATGGGCCTCGTGATCTTCACCGGCATCCTGGTCGGAACCATGTTCACCCTGTTCGTGGTGCCGATGTTCTACACCTTCATCGCCAGCAAGGACCTGCCGCACCACGCCGAAAAGCCAGACCCGAAGCTGATGCCGGTGCACGCGGACTGAGCTGCGAACGGCGTTAGCGAACAAACGAAAAGAGGCCGGAAATTTCCGGCCTCTTTTTTGACTGGATTGATTTACCGCGAAGCTCTGATGGAGCTTCAGGCGGGAACTTGCGGTGCGGCATGACCTGGCCGGCTGCGCTGCACCATCGCTCCAAACGCAGTCTGCTACTTGACGATGACGATGCTGGTGTTGGTCGGGCCGAAGGTTTCGACCAACTGGTAGAAGTCGGCGGCATTGTCGGGATGCAGCCGCACGCAGCCATGCGACGCCGGCCGTCCCAGCCGCTTGATGGCGTTGGTCGCATGCACGGCGTAGCCGCCGCTGAAGAAGACCGAATGCGGCATCGGCGCGTTGTCGTATTTCTTCGAATGCCACATCTCGTGCATGCGGGTCGGCTTGAACGAGCCGGTCGGCGTGACATGCGCACTGTCGCCGGTCGAGACCTTCCAGGCGAAAGTCGGCCGGCCATCGACCAGCACTTCCATGGTCTGCTGCGACAGCGAAACACGCGCCACGATCTGGTTTGCCGCGGCATGGGCGGTGCTGTTGGCGGTGCCAAGCAGAAGCGCGGCGCCGCCGGCTGCGGCGGTGACGTTGATGAGTTTGGCGGAAATGGCTTTGTACATGATGGCTCCTCTTTGCCGGTCCTGCCGGCGTCAATTCGGTGGCCGCCTTATCCCCGCGCCATGTTTCAGACTGACTTCGCTGAGGCTCGTTTGTGTTTCGAATCTGTTTCCTCTGGTTAACAAGCAAGGTGGACAAGGGAAGCGTGCTCCGCCTTCGCTGCGCACTCCCGATCACGCACCGCGCCCCCAAACGAAAGTGCTGATGTCCTTATATGAAAGAAGATTGGCTTCGCTCGAAACCGACTTGCAACAAAGCGCGGCCTGGGCGGCATGATCTGGTTACAGGCTCGCGGCACAGTCATCCCAACGAGAACAGCCGGCGCCAACGAAAATGAGCATCAAATCGACCACCCTGTCCTGGCTCTTCAGGATAAGCATCGCCGCATTTGTCGTCGGCGGCATCGGCACAGTAGCCGGCACCCCGATGACGAAACTGGCGGTGATGAATTCGGGTGAGATTTCGACGCTGCATGCCGCGCTGTTCATAGCCTTGGTCTGGATTGTCTCCAGTCTGCGCATCAACCGTCTCAGGGCCCTCTGGCGGGTCGGCCTCGGGTTGAAGTGGATGCGCGGCCCCTCCGGCAACTTGCTGCCGAGAGGACCGAAGGCCCGCGTCGCAACGGGGGGCTCCGTGGGCGACGCGGGCACTTCGGGTTTATCCTGAAGCACCCGCGGTTCTGATTTTTGGGGACAACCGATGAAGACGAAATCTGCAGCCTCCGTGCTTTCGGTACTGCTCTATGCACAAGGCCTGCTCGGCTTTGCCGGTCTCGCCACGGTTCTCCTGAAGGACCGCGCGCATGCCGCCAGCGAAATCGTAGTCGCCAGCGAATTGCCGTCGGGACCATCGCTTCTGGTGGTGCGCTGACGCCTATGCATGGCGCCCGAGATTGCGCAGCTTTTTTGGGCGAGCCGAGGAACAATCCAGCCTCCCGACCCTCAGTCGGCGCGCTGCGTCGGCGGGTCGAACCGGTAGCCTGCGCCGCGTATAGTTGTGATGGTTTCGGTGTCGAGCTTGCGGCGCAGCCGCACGATGCGCGAATCGATCGAGCGGTCGAAGGCATCGGCATTTTCGGCGGGCGCCGCCGCAATGATGTCGTCGCGCGTCAGCACCTTGCGCGGGCTGGCCAGAAACAGCCTGAGCAGCGCCACCTGGCCCGGCGACAGCTGTTCTTCCGTACCCGAACGGTGCATGACGATGGCCGACCGCAAATCGACGGTGGCATTTTCCAGCACGATCAGTTCCTGGGCGGACCTGCCGCGCCGCGTCAGCAGGCCGCCGATGCGCGCGGCAAGCTCCCTGACATTGAGCGGACTTTCGACGACATCTGCGGCGCCAAGCTCGAGCGCCAGCACCTTGTCGACCAGATCGGCCGGCCGGCAGATCAGGATGAAATCCGGCCCCGCCTTCCCGTCCGCGCTCTGGCCGCCGCCATAACGCCTGAGCAGGTCCCGCCCTTCCGCCTGGCTGAGGCTGTCGCCGACGATGACGATATCGATGCCTCCGGCCGAAAGCAGGGATTCAGCTTCCCAGGGCTGCCGCGCCTCGCGCACGTCATGGCCGCGCCGGTCGAGATGATCGGCAAGATCGCCGGCCACCACATCGGCGACGGAAACCAGCGCGATGACGGATCGTGCAGCCATGTTTTTCTTCCCGTTCCCCCGCAACCGGATATGAGTGCTGGACATCATGTTTATACCCAATCTACTTTCCGCTGAAAGCGGGAGCGAGGCCATAGTGCGGGCACGGATTGTCATCGTCGAGGACGAGCCCGATCTCCGGGACGCGGTCGCCGAGTATCTCGGCGCCAACGGCTACGATGTGACCCAGGCCGGAAGCGCGGCCGAGGCCCGCGCCTTGCTGGAGACGGAATCGTTTCATTTGGCCATTCTCGACATCGCCATGCCGGGCGAGGACGGACTGTCGCTCGGCCGCTGGCTGCGCTCGAAAATACCGGTCGGCATCATCTATGCCACGGCTGCCGGCACCGCACTCGACCGCATTGTCGGGCTGGAGCTTGGCGCCGACGACTACATCGTCAAGCCCTACGAGTTGCGTGAGGTGCTGGCTCGTGTGCGCAGCGTGCTGCGCCGCGTTCCGCAGCCGAGCCCGCCCCAGGCGGCGAAGACACAAGCCGATGGCGGCCGCCGCCTGACCTTCGGCCCGTTCCAGGCCGACCTCGACGGCAGGCTTGTCACCGGCGCCAACGGCGCCGTCATCGACATGGCCAAGAGCGAGTTCGATGTGCTGGAGGTTTTCCTGACCCGCGCCAACCGGCTGTTGACGCGATCGGCGATCTCCGAGGCGATTGGTTTTGTTGAGGATCCTGAATCGTCGCGCGCCGTCGACATTCGCATCATGCGGCTGCGCAAGAAGATCGAAACCGATCCGGCCAATCCGAAATTTTTGCGCACAGTGCGCGGCGAAGGCTATATCTTCTCGCTGCCGACCGGTGACGGGCACTAGAGCAATTACAGGAAAAGTGTACGCGGTTTTCCGCCCGGAATTGCGTAAAAACAAAGAGATAGAGGCTTCTCCGTTTCCGTGAAACGGTGAAACGCTCTAGCAATTCCAGGAACAGTGCGTAGCGATTTCCGTTCGGGATTGCATTGAAACATGGAGCGTTTCACCTTTTTCGTGAAATGCTCCATAGCTGCCTAATTCGACGGCCCTTTACTGATGGCTGACATGACCGCTGAACCAGCACCACGTATGGACCCGCAAGGCGCTCGCCAGAGCGCCGCGATGGCGGCTGTGCGCGTCGTCCGCCGGTTGCGCGATGCCGGCGACTGGCAGCGCGAGATGGAAACCATCCTCGAAACGCTCTGCAGCGCCATGAATTGCCAGCGCGGCATCCTGTTCAGGCTGCGCGAATTGCCCGGCCAGGGCTTCGCCCAATCGGTCGCCGCCTACTGGATCGATCCTCGCTTCGGCGGCGAACTGGCTTCGCCGACGGTGATCATGCAGTCGATCGTCGATACCGATCCGCTGCTGGAGCGGATTGGAGAGGACGAGCGGCAAGGCAAGATCTTCGCCGGCCATACGCGCGATCTCGACGGGTTCCTCAGGGCCGATTTCGAAAAGCAGCACATCAAGTCGTTCCTGTCGGTATCGGTGTTCGCGCACGGTCATCTGTGGGGCACGTTCGCGGTCAATGACTGCCTAAACGAGCGCGAATGGACCGAAGAGGAAGAGGCGACGATGCACATCATCGCGCTCGCCATCGGCGACGCCATCGAGCACTCGCCGTCCGACGCCCATGCCAGCGAAGTCATCCGCCGCACCATGCTGCAGGCGTCGCTCGACGCCATCATCGTCATCGACGAGACCGGCTCGATCATCGAATTCAATCCGGCCGCCGAAAAGATGTTCGGCTATCAGCGCAGCGACATCCTCGGCAAGGACCTGCTCGATACCGTGGTGCCGGAATATTACCGCAAGGGCTATGTCTCGGGCGCCGAATACATGTCTGGCCGCGGCGCGCCGATGGTTGGCCAACGGCTTGAGACCGTGACACAGAATGCGGCCGGCGAGGTGTTTCCCATCGAATTGACGGCGACCGAGATGCGGGTGGCTGACCGTCAGCTCATCTTCGGTTCGATCCGCGATCTGCGCGATAAGCTGCGCGCCGAAGAAGAGATCAACCGCCAGCGCGAAAAACTGCACCAGAACGAGAAGATGGCGGCGATGGGTTCACTGCTGGCCGGTGTTTCGCACGAGCTCAACAACCCGCTCGCCGTGGTCGTTGCGCAGTCGACGCTGCTGCATGAATTCGCCACCGACCCGCAGACCAAGGTTCGCGCCGAGAAAGTGCGCGCCGCTGCCGAGCGCTGCGGCCGCATCGTCAAAAGCTTCCTGTCGATGGTGCGCCTGCATCCGGCGGCGCAGGCCGAGACCGATCTCAACCAGGTGATCCGCGCCGCACTCGAAGTAACCGCCTATGGCGCACGCTCGAGCGGCATCATCATCGACACCGATTTCGCGCCCGGCCCGCTGCTGGCGATGGCCGATGCCGACCACGTCACGCAGGTGGCCGCCAATTTCCTGATCAACAGCCAACACGCTCTGGCCGGTATCGGCGGCGACCGCCTGATCAAGGTGCGGACATTCCGCAGCGATCGCGGCAACCCCGGGTTTTCGGTCGAGGACAACGGACCGGGCATTCCCGAGGCGATCCGCAGCCGCATCTTCGAATCCTATTTCACCACCAAGCCGGTCGGCGTCGGCACCGGCATCGGCCTGTCGATCTCGAAATCGATCGTCGAGCGCCACAACGGCAATATCTGGTTCGAGGAGGTGCTGCCGCGTGGCGCGCGCTTCGTCGTCCAGCTGCCGGTAATCACCGGCGGCGCGGCAGCAGCCGGCGACAGCCCGGCTCGTTCCAGCGGCTTGCGCCATGCGCTGATCATCGACGACGAACCCGACGTCGCCGGCTCCCTCTCCGACATCCTGGAACTGATGGGTATCAAGTCGCGGGTCGTGCCGGCCTGGACGTCGGCGGCGGCGACCTTGACCGGCCACATGCCGCCAGACATCGTCTTTTCCGACTTGCGCATGCCCGGCACCAGCGGCATTGCCATCTACCGCGAATTGCTCGCCGACAACCTGGCGCTGGCCAAACGCTTCGTGCTGGTCACCGGCGACCTGATCGGCGCCAAGGCCGAGATCGAAGCCTTGCCGGCGCCGCAGCGCCCGCAAATCCTGGAAAAGCCGTTCTCGACGCTGGACGTCCGCGGCGTACTCTCGGCAATAGCCGACCAGGTCGCCGCCGCCGGCTAAGTTTTCGGAAGCACCCATGTAGGGTCTATCGAGATTCGGGTCAGGCCGAGTCGAGAATGGTGGTTCCCGAGAACCGGAGCGGAGCGTACTTGAAGTACGCGAGCACCGGAAGCGCAGGGAACCTCCATGCGCAGGCCGGCCTCACCCGAATATCGATAGGCCCTAAAAAAGAGGCTCCCGACCGAGGGAAGCGGCGGGAGCCAAGAACGAGCGCGGGAGGAAGCGCTCGGGAGGTTCAGAAAACGTTGGGTGTCGTGGTCAGCGGCGCTGCGTTGGCGATCATGCGGACGGAACGCGCCTTGTGCACGCCGGACTGGGCGGCGATGACGCGCAGGCACTCCGCGCTCTCGGCGCCCCAGGCCTGACCCTGGCAGGCAAAATCGATTTCCGGCTCCGGCAGCCGGGCGGTCTTGATGGTGGTCGGCGCGCCCTGGACAACATTGGCCGGCGGGTTGAGCGAAGCGAAGGCCGGACCGGAAGCCGGTGTCAGGAACATGACGGCCAGAGCGCAGGCGCCCAGCATGGAGAACATCGCAACCGGATGGTCGCTGGCGCGCTGACGCAGTGCCAGTTTGGCGCGTCGTTCGTTGCTGGTGATCTCGACTTTCGTATGCATTGCTGCTCCCCTTCGTTTTCTTATGAAACGAACCTAAGCGCGCCTGGTAACGGGCGAATGGTGCGCTTGGCTTGCCCGCGTAACAGGTTTGAAACAAAAAATTCGGGCATTCCGGACAGATCCGGTCATGTGCCGACGGCAAGATGCGTTTGCGAAGCTGTTTCATGCGGGCAATCAAATGTTGACGACAGGCGGGCCGCGAACGCACCAAGCCCGCTTCCTGTCGGCCGCACTATGAACAAGCTCACACTGCGGATCGAATTTGCGGACGCCAGGTATTTTCGTCTCGGAGCGGGCCGTGTTTTCAAGCTCGGCACGGCCAAATCCGCATGCCGGACAGCTATTTCACGCCCCCGGTTAACGCCCGGATATTCCGGGATTTTCTGGCTTTCAGCTGGTCCTGTTGTGCCGACTTGAAAAGTTGAGATTTCTACAAGCCATTGCATTTCAATGTAAAATATGGTTTTATTGAATGAGTATTCAATAAAAGAAGAGCTTTTTTATGAACCCGCATCTCCGTGACGTGGCGATCCCTAATGATTGGGACCGGCGGGGTCTGCCGGGCTGGAGTTATCACTCCGACGCGCTTCTCGAACTTGAGAAGGAATACGTCTTCCGCAACCATTGGCAGATCGCCGGCCATGTCTGCGACGTGCCGAATGCCGGCGACTATCTGACTATGGACGTGGTCGGCGAGCGGGCGCTCATCGTGCGCGGCAAGGACGGCGTCGTGCGCGCCTTCAACAACATGTGCCGGCATCGCGGCAGCCGCGTCGTCGCCGACAGCCAGGGCACCTGCAAGAACGCGCTGGTCTGCCCGTTCCATGGCTGGGTCTACAATCTCGACGGCACGCTGCGCGGCGCCGCCCGGCCGCGCTCCTTCCCCGAGCTCGACAAGACCGAATTCGGCCTGATGCCGCTCGACCTTGAGATATGGATGGGCTTCATCTTTGTCCGCTTTCGCAAGGGCGGCCCGCAGCCTTCGGTGGCCGAACTGTTGAAGCCGATCGAGGCCGAGATGGCACACTACAACGTGGCCGAGATGGTGCCGTCCTGGGGCATCTGGACACAGAAAACGCCGGTCAACTGGAAGTCGGTGCGCGACGTCGACAATGAAGGCTACCACGTCGCCATGGCGCATCCGGCGCTGCAGGATCTCTACGGCTCGACCTATTTCGACGAGCCGTTCATCAACGGCGTGTCGCGCTCGTTTGCCACCTACAATCCGCATGCCGGCCGGCGCTGGAGCGTGCGCGAATACATCAAGCTCACGCCCGATGCCTCACACCTGCCGGAGCATCTGCGCAGGGCCTGGATCTATTACGGCATCTTCCCCAACAACGCGCTGTCGATCATGCCGGAATCGGTGCAGTTCTATCAGGAGTTCCCGCTGTCGACCGGCGAGACGCTGCTGCGCGGCGCCATCTACCGCTACCCCGACGAGACCCGGGAACAGGCGGCCGCCCGCTATCTCGCCTACCGCATCGACCGCGATACCATGAACGAGGACGTGCAGCTTTCCGTCTGGTCAAACGAGTCCATGATCTCGGAGGCCTTCGAGGGTTTTTATCTCTCCGACCTCGAATACGGTGTGCGCACCCACCACGACCATCTGCGCAAGCAGATCCCGGTGCTGGGCCTGGAGACGGCGCCGGAGGAGAAGGACATGTGGAACCTCAATGAGGCTATGCGCTCGCAGGTGTAGGGGCGGAACTGCCAGTCACCCCTGCCACACGCCCTCTTTGCGCAGATCATCCATGGTCCGCGAAATGCCTTCGCGCAGGATCGCCACCATGTCGTCGATCTGCTCTCGCGTGATGATCAGCGGCGGCGACATCACGCACATGTTGATCAGCGGCCGGACCAGGAGGCCGAGTTCGTGGCAATGCGCGTCGATGCGCTTGCCGACATCCTTGTCGAGCTGCAGCGGATCCTTGCTTTCGCGGTCGGCTACGCACTCGACGCAGCCCATCAGGCCCATGCCGCGGACTTCGCCAACCAGCGGCAGTTCCTCCAGCGTCTTCAACTGCGCCTGGAAATAGGGCGCGACATCGCGCGTGTGGGCCAGCACGCTGTCTTCCAGGATATCGAGGTTCTTCAGCGCCACCGCGCAGCCGATGGGATGACTGGTATAGGTCAGGCCATGGCCGAACATCGCATCGGGATGGTTGGAACGGCGCATTTCCTGAAGCAGCCGCTCCGAGATGATGACGCCGCCAAGCGGGAAATAGCCTGATGTAACGCCCTTGGCGAAGGTGATCATGTCGGGGTCGATGCCGAAGCCATCGCCGGAGGCAAAGACATGGCCGAGCCGCCCGAAGCCGGTCACCACCTCATCGGAGATATAGAGGATATCGTTGTCCCTGCAGATTTCGCGAATGCGCTTGAGATAGCCATCCGGCGGCACGACGACGCCGCCGGATGCCTGCACCGGTTCGCCGACGAAAGCACCGATCTTCTCTGCGCCGACGCGGGCGACCGTATCGCGAAACTGATCGACCAGGAAATCGCAGAAGGCGGCGATGTCAATGCCTTTCGGCCGCCGGAACGGGTCTGGCGAGGACAGTTTGACGACCAGATCGTCGGCGCCGTCCATCCAGTCGCGGTCGCGCGGCCGGCCGTTGAGCGAGGCCGACAGATAGGTCGAGCCGTGATAGGCGCCGCCGCGGCTGAGGATCAGCTTCTTTTCCGGCCGCCCGCGCACATTGTTGTAGAACTGCATGAAGCGCAGCGCCGTCTCGACAGCCGACGATCCGCCGGTGGTGAAGAAGGTATGGCTGAGATCGCCCGGCGCATGATCGGCGAGGCGCTTGGCGAGCTCGGCCGACGGCGCATTCATCGTATACCAGGGCGTGTTGTAGGACAGCATCATCGCCTGGTCGTACATCACCCTGGCCAGCTCCTCGCGGCGGTGGCCGACATTGATGCACCACATGCCGGCCGGCCCGTCGATCAGTCGCTTGCCTGTTACATCGGTGATGTAGATGCCATCGCCCTCGCCAATCAGCGCACGCGCTTCATTGCCGACCGAGCCGGCATAAGGCCAGGGCTGGATGAGATGGCGCTTGGCCAGCTCGACCGCATCGCCACCGTCAGCCATTTCCATCGCTCTTAGGTCTCTTGCAGCCGCCATCATTGCCTCGCATCGTCTGAGCGTAATTTCACCGGACAGAAAGCGAAGCGCCAAGGGCAGGAAAGCCGGCTTTCTTCACTTCATTTTGAATGTCCGTTCAATCAATATTGCAGAAATAGCGCTTGATTTCAATGCACGGATGCGCTCATGATGAAAGAAAGCCGGCAAGCTTGGAGCGCAACCAGCAAAGCGCGCTCCGCAAAAATTGGGAACAGGCAGCCGGCCCGGTCAATGGGAGCATCATGGCGGAACAGTTCGAGCCAGCAACCGAGATCACGCCCGGGTCGCTGCAATGACGGTAGCTGCCGAAGGGGTGCCCACGCGACGCATGACGCGAGCAAGGCGAAACGCCCTTCTGCAGTCCGAATCCGTCCAGGGCCTTGCCCTGATCAGCCCGACCTTGGTCTACGCTTTGATCCTGCTGCTGGTGCCGATCCTGGTGGTCTTCGCCCACTCCTTCTGGACGCAGAACTACCTCACCATCGACCACACATTCACGCTGGAGAACTATCGCATCGCGCTGACCGAGCCGATCTACCGCGATCTTCTGTGGCGCTCGCTCTACATTTCCCTGACGGTGAGCTTTTTCACCGTCATCCTCGCCTATCCGATCGCCTATTTCATCTCGTTCCATGGCGGTCGCCACAAGAGCCTGTGGCTGTTCCTGATTACCATCCCGTTCTGGACCAGCTATCTCCTGCGCGTGATGTCATGGAAAGTCATCCTCGGCTATAATGGCGTGCTGAATTCCGGCCTGATGGGCCTCGGCATCATCGACGAACCATCGACCGCGCTACTCTACAATTCCAGCGCCGTCATCATCACGCTCACACACGCCTGGGCGGCCTTCGCCATCCTGCCGATCTTCGTTTCGCTCGAGAAGGTCGACCGCACCTTGGTCGAGGCTGCCACCGATCTTGGCGACGGCCCGCTGCGCTCCTTCCTGCGCGTGACGCTGCCGCTGTCGGCGCCGGGCGTCATCTCGGCCGCTCTCATCGTCATGATCCCCACCGTCGGCGACTACGTCACCCCAAAGCTGGTCGGCGGCAAGGATGGCGTGATGATCGCCAATGCCATCGAGTCGCAGTTCCATAAGGCCTCCAACTGGCCACTCGGCGCGGCATTGTCCGTGACCACCATGCTGGTCGTGACGCTGATGGCGGGCGCCACCGTGCTCATCATCCGCGCGCTGCAGAGGCTGGCGCGATGACGGCGAGGCGGCGCCTTTTTCCCGGCGGCTGGCTGTCCGCCTACGCCTTCCTCTACGTCGTCTTTCTCTATCTGCCGGTGATCTTCCTGCCGATCTTCTCGATCAACACCGCGCCGACGCCAAAATTTCCTCTCACCGGCTATACGCTGAAATGGTACCAAGACCTGCCGAAGACGCCGGCGCTGCTTGACGCCGCCTGGAACAGCCTGATCGTCGGTATCTCGGCATCGGTGCTGGCGACGCTGCTCGGCATCCTCGCCGCCCGCTCGATCACCCGCTACCGCTATCCCGGCCGCCGCACAATCAATGGCCTGATCATGGCGCCGCTGGTGCTGCCGGAAATCATCCTCGCCATCTCCATGCTGCTGGTCATGCTGCAGTTAGGCCTGAGCCTGTCGCTGTTCACCGTCGTGCTCGGCCATGTCCTGATCTGCATTCCCTATTCGATGACGGTGCTGACCGCCGGTTTCGAGGGCTTTGACCGCAGCCTCGAAGAAGCCTCCGCCGATCTCGGCGAGAGTGCCTTCGGCACCTTCCGGCGGGTGACGCTACCGATGGTGGCGCCGGCGATCATTTCCAGCCTCCTGGTCTGCTTCACCATCTCGCTCGACGAGTTCGTCATCGCTTTCTTCCTGACCGGCACCGAGACGACGCTGCCGATCTATATCTGGGGCCAGTTGCGCTTTGCCGCCAAGCTGCCGGGTGTGTTGGCGCTGGGCACGCTGCTGCTGGTTGCCTCTTTCGTTTTGATGACCGTTGCCGAGATCCTGCGCCGCCATGCGGCCAGACGCACCCAGAGCGAGGGAGGCCTCTATGCCTGAGCAGTCCCGGGCCGAACGGCCTCAGGATGAGCCATCCAAGCAAGATAATTCCGAGCGGGCCCAATCTGATCGACCCCAAACCGACCGGGCAATGATCGAAATCCGCAGCGTTACCCGCAGCTATGGGGCGTTCAAGGCGCTCGACGACGCCTCGCTGACCATCAAGGAGGGCGAGTTCTTTTCGCTGCTCGGCCCTTCCGGCTGCGGCAAGACCACGCTGCTGCGCATGATTGCCGGTTTCGACAACCCGACCAGCGGCTCGATCTCAGTCGGCGGCCAGTCGATGGAAGGCATCCCGGCCAACCGCCGGCCGACCAACATGGTATTCCAGAGTTATGCCATCTTCCCGCATCTCAATGTCGAGCAGAATGTCGCCTATGGGCTGAAACGGCTCAGGCTGGGAGGAACGGAAGAAAAGCGCCGCGTCGAGGAAGCGCTGGCGCAGGTGTCGCTCACCGGCCTCGGCAAACGCCTCGCCACCGAGCTTTCCGGCGGCCAGCGCCAGCGCGTGGCGCTCGCCCGCGCCTTGGTGATGCGGCCCAAGGTGCTGCTGCTCGACGAGCCGCTGTCGGCTCTCGACAAGAAATTGCGCGAGCAGATGCAGGTCGAACTGCGCCGCCTGCAGCAGGCGGTCGGCATCACCTTCGTGCTGGTCACCCATGACCAGTATGAGGCGCTCGCTATGTCCGACCGCATCGCCGTAATGTTCGGCGGCAAGATCGCCCAGGTCGCCTCGCCCAAGGAAATCTACCAGCGGCCGGTCAACCGCCAAGTCGCCGATTTCCTCGGCGGCATGAATTTCGTAAAAGCGCAGATCATAGAGGAGAATGCCGCCTCGCTGGTCGTCGACACGCTGGGCTTCGGCCGCGTCAGGACCGACAAGCCGAAGGCCTTCATGCGCAATGGCGGCGGCGCCACTCTGGGCATCAGGCCGGAGCGATTGCGCGTGCTGTGGCACGATGCGACGGCGAAATTCGAAGTGGCCGGCAAGGTGGTCGAACGCCACTATTTTGGCGAGATTACCCACCTGATCGTCGAGATACCCGGATTGGAAAAGCCACTGTCGGTCACCGAGACCAACGACTTCGGCGCCGACGATATCCCCGTCGGCACTTCGGTCCGCCTCGGCTACGATCCCGAGGCCCTGGTGGCGATGGCGGACTGAGCATGATCCCGAAAAGTGGGAACCGATTTTCGGAATAAGATCATGCTCCACTAAGAATTTTAAGTTCCGTCGCGATCTGTTTGGCTGCGATCCGCCCCATCACGATGGCGCCTTCGACATAGCCCGGGAATGACGGCGACAGTTCCGACGATGCTAAATGAACCGGGGCAGCGCCGGCACGGATCGTGCGCTCGGCATCCCGTGCCGTCACATCGACAATTAGGTCGCTGTAGGCGCCGCCGCTCCAGCGGTCATCGATCCAGTCGCGCTGGCTGAAATCGATAATGCCGGCCGCCTCCGGGCCAAGGGCATCAACGAGCCTTGCCGTGACCTCCGCACGCAGCGCCGCGTCCGCGAGCTGACGCCAACGCAACGCCAGTGGTCCGCCGACGAAGACGACCAGCGCGGCATGTTGCGCATCCTTGCTGGCGTCACAGGCGAACAGGCCCGGCAGGTCGCGCCACATCACCATGCCGCACAGGTCGCGCTCGCGCCAGAACGGCGTGGGATAGCGCACCAGGATCTTGATCACCGCACCGCTTTCCCAGACGCCGAGCGCCTTTGCGAGAGCCGGCGGCAGAGCGGGCGCGAAATCCAGCTTCGCGGCCGTCGCCGGCGGCAGCGCGACCAGCACTTTTCGCGCTTCGATGGCGCTGCTTGCCGAGACGGCACGAACCCCTTGCGGCCCGTGCTCGATGCGCGTAACCGGCTCGTTCAGCCAAACCCTGTCGCCGAGATCTCCCGCCATGTCCTCGGCCAGCGACTGCATGGTTTCGAGCAGCGAATATTGCAGCTCGGGCACCTCGTTGGTGATGCGGCGGTCATTGTCGATGAGGTACCACAGCGGCACCTTGTCCATCGCCAGGCACCACAGGCCTTCGATCATCGAGCGGAAAGCCGTCTTGGCGTCAGTGGGATCAGGCTGGCGTTCGAGCCAGGCGGCAGCGCTCATGCCGGCGATCGAGGGATCGTCCGGCTCGATCGCATTCATCCGCTCGCGGATTGCCATCGCGCCATGATAGGTCCGTTCGGCCTCTTCGACCGACAGCGACGGATGGGTGATGAAATCGCCATTCACATAGGTTTCGACGAAGGCCTTGCCACGGGACGCGGCCAGCGCCGTCACCTCCGGCATGTCTTCGCAGAAAAACTGGCCGCCGCTGTCGATGCGCTCGCCAAGGCCGTTGCGAATAGCCTCGACCCTGCCGCCGACGCGGTCGCGTGCTTCGAGCAGCAAGACATCGATGCCGGCCTTTCTCAGCTCAAGCGCAGCCGACAGGCCGGTGAAACCGGCGCCGACGATGACGACATCGGTTCTTTCAGTCCTGTCGCTCAATAGCCGGCCTTGATCTTCTCGAATTCCGTGACCATGCGCTGCTTGAGCTCAGGCGGCACCGGCTGCTGGAACAGCGTCTTGTCCAAGAACTTGTCGAGATTGTCGAAGCCACGGTCGCTCAGCACCTGATGGTCGATCGCGGCCATCCCGGCGCTGTTGCCGTGGCCGTAGCCGAAGGTCTTGACCAAGTAATCGGACACGGCATGCGCGTTGACCGCACTGAGGAAATCATAGGCCTGATCGAGCTTGCCCGGCGCATCCTTCATCAGCACATAGCCGCACACCCAGGTGGATATGCCTTCCCTGGTGTCGCGGTTCATGGCGATCGGCATGCCTTGGCCCTTGAGCGTCACGAAGGTCTCATTCCAGCCCCAGACGAGGTCGACCTCATTGCCGGTAAAGGCCTGGTTGAGGTCGGTGTCGTCGGTCCAGTAAAAGCGGATGTTCTTGTGGACGTCACGCAGGAAGGCGGACGCCTCCTGGAACTGCGCGTCGGTCATCTTGGTCCAGTCCTTGAGGCCGATGACCAGGCTGGCCAGCGCATAGGCGTCATCGACATTGTCGCCGATGGTGACGCGGCCCTTGAATTTGGGATCGGCGAAAATCTTCAGCGACTGCGCTTCCTCCGCCGTGACCTTGTCGGTGCGGTAGAGCAGCGAAGTGTTGCCCCAGTCGAACGGCATGAACCAGGCCTTGCCGTCGGCGGTGACGGCGAGATCCTTCATCGCCATGATGCCGGGATTGAGATCCTTCCAGCCGGCGATCCGCGAGGTGTCGAGCGGTTGCAGAATGCCGGCCCCGCGCCACTTGGTCACGCTTTGCGAGCAGGGGTGGGCGATGTCGGCCTTGAAGCCGGCGCGCATCTTCTGGAACGCTTCCTCCTCGTCGCCGAAGAAAGCAAAGGTCGGCTCGGCGCCGTATTTGGCGGTGTAGTCGGGGTGCAGCAACGGATCTTCATAGCCTGACCAGTCGAACACGACGAGGTCGCCGCCGCCTTCGGCATAAGCAAGCACGGCGCCGGCGCCGACTGTAAGAGCAGCGGCAAGGGCGAGGCGGCGAAGCATGGAATTCATGGCGCGAAACTCCTCATCGCGAAAAGCGGCCGGGCGACGTTACGGAATTTCAGCGGCCTTGGCGAGACCGTCTGCCCGGCGCACTGACAGGCAGACGGAGGAGGCCGGACAGAGCTTTAGTAGCCTGCCTTGATCTTCTCGAATTCGGCGATCATCTTGAGCTTGAGCGACGACGGCACGGGCGATTGGAACAGGGTCTTGTTGACGAATTTCTGCACGTCGTCATAGCCCTTTTCTTTCAGGATCGCCGGGTCGACGCCGGCCATGCCCTTGGCGTTGGCCTGGCCATAACCCCAGTCCTTGACCAGCACCTTGGCGGTCTCGGGATCGTTGATCGCGTTGAGGTAGTCATAGGCCTTGTCGACATTGCCGGGTGCGTCCTTGAACAGCACGTAGCCGCAGACCCAGGTCGAGATGCCTTCGTCCGTATCCTTCTTGGACTTGATCGGCACACCGGCAGCGACGGATTGTACCGTGGCATCGTTCCATGCCCAGGCGAGATCGACCTCGCCGCCGCTCAGCAACTGGACGACGTCCGTGGTATCGGTCCAGTAGGAGCGGACATTCTTGTGCACCTGGCGCAGGAAGTCGGACGCCTGCTTGAACTGGTCGTCCGTCATCTTGGTCCAGTCCTTGAGCCCGATGGCAAGGCTGGCCAGCGCATAGGCGTCGTCGACATTGTCGCCGATTGAGACCCGCCCCTTGAACTTGGGATCGGCGAAGGCCTTCAGCGACTGCACATCCTTCGCGTCGATCTTGTCGGAGTTGTAGGTGAGCTGGGTGTTGCCCCAGTCCCACGGCATGAACCAGGCCTTGCCGTCCGAAGTGGTGGCCAGATCCTTCATCGCCATGATGCCGGGATTGAGATCCTTCCAGCCGGTGATCTTCGAGGTGTCGAGCGGCTGCAGCAGCCCCGCCTCACGCCACTTTGTCACGCTCTGCGAGCAGGGATGGCCAAGATCGGCCTTGAAACCGGAGCGCACTTTCTCGAAGGCTTCGTCCTCGTCGCCGAAGAAGGCGAAGGTCGGCGAGTCGCCGTTCTTCTCGACATATTTGGGGTGGAAGCTCGGGTCCTCATAGCCGGACCAGTCGAACACGATCAGGTCCTTGTCGGCGGCGACCGCAATCGCCGCGGCCGAACCAGCCAGCGTCGCCGTCAGCGCCAATGTCAGTGTCAGGCGTCGGGTTATTCTTTTCATGCTGTTCCATCCTCTTTGTCATTGCATTGCCGACTCGACTGGCCGGCTTCTGGTTATCCGTAGTGCTTGGGAAAGGCGGCCGACAGGAATTCGTTTGCCGCCTGCAGCGCGCTCTCACGGGTGACGTCCTCGGTCCCCATCATCAGCCGCAGCCACAAGCCCTCCAGCATGGCGCTGAGCGCGAGCGCCATGACCTGCGGCTCATAGGCGTAACCACCGCCCTGCTTGAGCGTGGCACAGAGGTCGATGAAGATCTTCTGGTAGGCCGCGTCGCGCGCGCCGCACAGCGCCTGGTAGGTCGGCCGCGACTTGGCCTCGCCCCAGAACGCGCACCACGCCGCGAGCTTGCGCTTGTTGCAGATCGAACGGTCGAAATCGGCGGCGACCAGCGCCCGCAGCTGCCGGGCTGGATCCTCGCCGGCCTTGGTCAGCGCGACGCGCCAATGCGCCGCATATTCGTCGGCCATATAGGCCAGCGTGGCGACGAGCAGCTTCTCCTTGCTCTCGAAATGGAAGTTGACGATGCCGCGCGACAGGCCGGCGCCGTCAGCGACATCGGCCATCGTCGTTTCCGAATAACCGCGCTTGGCCAGCGAATCGATGGTCGCTTCGATCAGCTGCTGTTGCCTGACCTCCTTCGACGCCTTGCGGCCGCGTTTTTCCGGCTCGGTTTTTCCAGACGTGTCGGAGGATCGCTCTTCGCGCGCAGCTTTCATCGGTGCCGTCATGCTCCACATTGCCGGCTATCCCACCACAGCCGGCTTCCACCCGCGAAGATGAGTGGGACGGTGCTCGCCACTGTCAAGCACCTTCTGCATGGCCTCCCAGGTTCGTATGTTCTTGTCGACATAGGCCGCTCCGACCGCGACTGCCGCCGTCTGGTAGAGCGGGCCTTTCAGCCTTTCCAGCTCGCCGCGTGCGACCTCGCGATACCAAGAATTGCGGTCCTTCACAGTGACATCGGCAAAGCCGGCGCTGCGCATCGCTTGCGCATAGCGTGCCGGCGAGGCCATGGCGAAGGACAGGCCTTCGGCCGCGACATAGGCCTTCATCTCAGATGACGGCTCGCCGTCATGGCCGATCAGCCAGTCGGAGGCGGCAAGGACGCCGCCCGGCTTCAGCACGCGAAAGATTTCGGCAAACAGCGCGTCCTTGTCGGGCACGTGCACCAGCGCATCCTTGGAGAAGACGACATCGAACGAAGCGTCGGCAAAAGGCAGCGGCCCCGGCGGCGCCTGGACGAAGCTGGCGCGGTCTGAAAGCCCTCGCGCAGCGGCATGCTTTCTGGCCGCCTCGATCACCGGCCGCTCGATGTCAAAGCCGGTGGCATGAGCGGCACCGTGGCGCTCGACCAGATGCAGCGCGATCCCGCCGCAGCCGCAGCCGATGTCGAGGATCGTCTTGCCGTTGAGCGACAGCCCTTCCACCACCCGGTCGACCTCGTCTGGTCCGCCCGGCGACAGATAACCCTCGCCCCACAGCGCCTCGAGGAAGCGGATCGAGGCGTCGTCATATTCCGGCTCGCCATCTGCCGTTTCGATCATCAGACCTTAAGTCCCATCAGCCGAATTGCGCAGGTTCGAATGCCGGCAAAGCGTAGCGTATTAACAGGAAAACGCAATATAATTTGTTGAACATTCATTCAGAACGGCTGGACAGAATAGCCGCTGCCGTGCCAAATTCCGCGCATTCGGCGACAAATCACGCGAAAAATGAAGGGTCGAGCACCATGAAGGCTGGGCGCGAATGAAAGCTTGGGATGCGATCGTCATCGGCGGCGGGCACAACGGTCTGGTCAACGCCTGCTATTTGCAACGCGCCGGGCTCGACGTGCTGGTGGTGGAAAAGAACGACTGGGTCGGCGGCGCCGCTACCAGCCGCGAGCTGACGCCGGGCTTCCTCTACTCCAACTGCTCATATGTTTGCTCGCTGTTTCGCCCCGAGATCATGCGCGACCTCGAACTGCCGCGTTTCGGCTTGCAGGTGATTTCCTATGAGGGCGGCGCCGTGTTCACGCGCGATGGCGACTACCTCGCCAACTACCGTGACCACGATGCGCACCGGCGCGAATTTGCCCGCTTCTCCAGGCGCGACGCCGAGGCCTATGACCGTTATTCGCGCGACGTGACGCGGCAGTGCCGCTTCATCCAGCCGCTGCTGATGCGCACCGCACCGGACCCGACCAGTCTCAAGCCGCGTGACCTCGGAGAGCTTCTCTATCTCGGCAAGAAATTCGCCGGCCTGTCATCAGAAGAAATGGCGCTGACGCTGCGCTTCTGGACCATGTCGATCTCGGAATTCCTCGACGAATATTTTGAGACCGATGTCATCAAGGCGAACTTCGCTTTGTCCGGCATCATCGGTACCGCGCTCGGGCCGATGTCGCCCGGCACGGCCTACGTGCTGCTGCACCACTATATGGGCGAGGTCGACGGCTCGGTCGGCGCCTGGGGCTATGCGCGCGGCGGCATGGGCGCTGTCACCAAGGCGCTCGCCGCTTCCTTCGAGGGGTCCGGCGGCACCATCCGTACCGGCGCCGAGGTCGACCATGTGCTGGTGAGCCGAGGCAAGGCCAAGGGCGTGGTGCTGGCCGGCGGCGAGGAGGTCTACGGCAAGCTCGTCGTCTCCAACGCCGACGTCAAACGCACATTCCTGAAACTGGTCGAGGAGAAGGAACTGCCCGACATTTTCCTGCGTCGGGTCAGGAACTTCAAGGTCCGCGGCTCGTCCGGCAAGGTCAACATCGCGCTGGATTCGCTACCCGATTTCCCGGCACTGCCGAAGGATTCGCCCGTTTATCGCGGCGACATGCATTTCACCGATTCCATGGAGCGCATGGAGCGCGCCTATGACGACTGGAAGGCCGGTCGCTGGTCGGCCGACCCATTCCTCGACATGGTCATCCCAACGACGCTCGACCCGACCATGGCGCCGCCGGGCAAGCATTTCATGAGCTGCTTCGTGCAGTACGCGCCGCCCAAGGTGAACGGCCGCGACTGGACCGATACCGACCGCGACGGCTTCGCCGAAAGCGTGGTCGCGCAGATCGCGGAATACTCGCCGGGCTTCCGCGACCGCATCGTTCACATGGAGGTTCGCACGCCGCGCGAGATCGAAGCCGAGGTCGGCCTCACCGAAGGCAACATCTTTCAGGGCGAGCTGACCTTCGACCAGTTGCTGTTCAACCGGCCGGTGCCGGGCTACGCACAATACCGCTCGCCGGTCGGCGGGCTCTATATGTGCGGCTCCTCGACCCATCCCGGCGGCGGCGTCATGGGCGCACCCGGCCGCAATGCGGCAGCCGAGATCCTGCGCGACCTCGCCAAATCGACCTCCCATATGAGCCCGGCCCATGACGTCATTTGATGCCATTATCATTGGCGGTGGCCACAACGGCCTTGTCGCTGCCGCCACTCTAGCGAAAGCCGGCCGCAAGGTGCTGGTGCTGGAAGCGGCCGGCGATGTCGGCGGCGCGGCGCGCACCGAAGAGTTTGCGCCGGGTTTTCGGGTCTCCTCGATCGCGCATGTGCTGAACCGCCTGCACCCCGACGTGGTGAAGACATTGGAGCTGGAGAAACACGGGCTGCAGGTCACCCGTACAGACTTCATGCCGTCAGTCGCCTTGGCGAAGGACGGCCCGCCGCTTGTCCTGCATGGCGCCTATGGCGAAGTGCTGACCGGCTCCACTCCGTCCGAGCAGTCCGCCTGGAAGGAATTGCGCGCGCAACTCATGCGCTATGCCGGCATCCTGAAACCGTTCCTGTCGCGGCGCCCGCCCGATCTCGGTGGCATGTCGCTGCTTGAAACCGCAGCGCTCGGCCAGACGGCCGTGGCGCTGAAAAAGCTCGGCAAGGAAGACATGCGCGACTTCCTGCGCGTTCTCCTGATGAACGTCGCCGACCTGCTCGACGAGCAGCTTGCCGATATCAGGCTGAAGGGCCTGCTTGCCTTCGACGCCACGCTTGGTAGCCACCTCGGCCCGCGTTCGCCGACCTCCCTGCTCGGCCTCTACTATCGGCTGGCCGGCGAGACCGGCGGCAAAACCGGCGCGCAGATGCTGCCGAAAGGTGGGATGGGCGCAGTCGTCGCCACGATCCGCGCGGCGGCGGAGAAAGCCGGCGTCACCGTCCGCACGGCAGCGCCCGCGGCCAGGATAGTCGTCGAGAAAGGCCGCGCCCTCGGCGTGACCCTCGACGGCGGCGAGGTGCTGCACGCCAGAACGATCGTTTCCGCCATCAACCCGGCGACCACAATGCTCGATCTCGTCGGCCCGCGCGAGATCGACACGGGTTTCGTGCGCAAGGTAAAGAACATCCGCATGAGGGGCGACGCGGCGAAGCTCCATCTGGCGCTCGATCGGCCACCGCAATTTTCCGGCGTCGACGCCGATAATCACAAGGGCCGTCTGGTTATCGCGCCCTCGCCCGACCATGTCGAGCGCGCCTTCAACCCGTCGAAATATGGCGAGTTCTCAGCCGAACCGGTGATGGAGATCACACTGCCCTCGCTCTCCGACCCCTCGCTCGCGCCAAGCGGCGCCTGCGTGCTGTCGGCGATCGTGCAATACGCGCCTTATGCGCTGAAAGAGGGTTGGGATGCCGGCAAGCCGAAATTCCTCAAGGCTGTTATGGCGCAGCTCGAAGCGTACGCCCCCGGTATCGGCAAGTCCGTGCTGCATGCCGAGCTTTTGACGCCAGCCGATATCGAAGCCAACTACCGCATGCCGGGCGGCCAGTGGCACCACGGCGAATTGCAGGCCGACCAGATGCTGATGTCGAGGCCGTTCTCCGGCTGGTCGGGCTACAACACGCCGGTCGACGGGCTGTTCCTGGCCGGCGCCGGTTCGCATCCGGGCGGCGGCGTTTCGGGTGCTCCCGGTTTGAATGCGGCGCGGCGCATCATAGCGATGAAGGGATGATCGGATGTTTCAGCCAGTCAACGCCGCACTCTACGGCGAAGGAATGCCGTCATGACGAGTCCGGTCAACAACGCCGCCCGCACCACAGCGCAGTCGCATTTCCGCACACTGCGTCTCGGCACGCCGTTCCAGCCGCGCATTGATGCGCTGGCCAGAACCCAGGACTGGTACAATTGGGCCGGCTATCGCGCGCCGCATTCGCTGTGGGACGAGGAACTCGAATATTTCGCCATTCGCAGCCAGGCGGCTTTGTTCGACATCTCGCCGATGACGAAATACCGCATCGAGGGTCCGGATGCCGAAGCCTTCCTCAACCGCGTCACCTTGCGCGATGTCACCAAGCTGAAACCCGGCCGCGTCCACTACACCGCATGGTGCGACGACGAGAGTTTCGTCCTCGATGACGGCACGCTGTTCCGGCTGTCGCCGACCCGCTTCCGCCTGTGTTCGCAGGAGCGGCACCTGCCCTGGCTGCTCGACAGCGCCATCGGTTTCGAAGTGACCGTCGAGGAAGAGACTGAAAGCGTCGCTGGTCTCGCGCTGCAAGGCCCAACCTCCTTCGCCGTGCTGCGCGAGGCGGGTTTCGCCGGCGTTGAAAAACTCAAAGTGTTCGATCTCGCCGAGTTCCCGCATGACGGTAGCACCGTCACCATCTCGCGCACCGGCTTCACCGGCGATCTCGGCTACGAACTGTTCGTGCCGGCCGAAAAAGCGCTCAGCCTCTGGGACCGCCTGATGACGGCAGGCGAACTGCGCGGCATCCGCGCCATCGGCTACGCCGCCCTCAACCGCGCCCGGCTGGAAGCCGGCCTCATCGTCGCCAATGCCGACTTCACCACCGCCGAGCATGCCATTCGCGCCGACCGTCTGCGCAGGCCGGACGAGATCGGGCTCGGCTTTATGGTCGATTTGGGAAAAGGCCATTTCAATGGCCGCCGCGCCATGCTCGAAGCGCGCGCCAAACGCAAGCTGCGCCATGTGCTGGTCGGGCTGCAGATCGAAGGCAACATCCCGGCCGAACACGCCATCGTCTATCACAAGAAGCATCAGGAGGTCGGGCTGGTCAGCGCCGCCATCTGGTCGCCGATGGCCAAGCGCAATATCGCCATCGCCTCGCTGACGCGTCCCTATGGTGATAGGATGGTCGAAGACCTCTGGGTCGAGATCTACGCAATGCGCGAGTTGCAGTACCAGAAGCTGATGAAGCGGGCCAAGGTGGTGGCCCGTCCCTTCATCAAGCTCGACCGCCGCACCGCCAATCCGCCGGCGGATTTCTGATCATGGCCAACGAACCGGATGATGAGGCGGAAGCCGCCGAACAGTGGCAGCTGGTCAACACGCCGCTCGGCGAAAAATGGTCGGGTCGCGCCCGCTATGCCGCCGCCATGTACTTCTACAAGCGCGGCGAAATGAGCGCCGAGACGCTCGAAGTCTACCGCATCTGCGCGCGGCTGGACTGGGAGAACCCGCTGCCGATGATCAGGGATCGCGGCGGCCAGGATTGGCTGAAGCGCATGGGCGCTTAAGCCTCAGCCTATGGTTCTTTCGAGAACGCTCAGCCAGTTGCGATAGGCGATCTTCTCGATCAACGCGCGTCCGAATCCGCGCGCGGCCAGCGCATCTATCAGCTTCGGCAGACCGGCAACGTCGCCGATGACCGCCGGGATCATGGCGCCGTCGAAATCGGAGCCGAGACCGACGCCGTCCTCGCCCAGCGCCTGCAGCAGCGAGTCGACATGGCGCACCATGATGCCGAGGCTGGTGTCCGAGTTCATCCGTCCGTCTTCGCGCAGGAAGCCGGTGGCGAAGTTGAGCCCGACCATGCCGCCGGTCTCGCGGATAGCGCCGAGCTGCCAGTCCGTCAGGTTGCGCGAATGGGTGCACAGCGCATGCACGTTCGAATGGGTGGCGACCAGCGGCGCATCGCTGAGTGCGGCGACATCGCGAAAGCCCTTTTCGTTGAGATGCGACAGGTCGACCATGATCTTGAGCTGATTGCAGGCCTTGATCAGCGCCTTGCCGGCATCGGTCAGCCCCGGTCCGGTATCGGGCGACGACGGAAAGCGGAACGGGACGCCGTGGCCGAAGGCGTTGGGGCGGCTCCAGACAATGCCGAGCGAGCGCAGGCCGGCTTCGTAGAGCACGTCGAGCAAGGTAAGTTCGGGATCGATCGCCTCGACGCCTTCAATATGAAACACCGCCGCGATCGAACCTTTCGCCATCGCCTCGCGAATGTCACCGGCACTGCGGCAGACGGTCAGCGCCCCCGCTCGCTCCAGCCGAAACAGGATCGAGGCCATGCCGATGGTGGAATTGAGCGCATCAGCGCGCGGCAGTTCCGGCGGCAACGGCTCATTGTCGCTCGGCGCCGGCGGCACCGCAGAGCGTTTGCTCTTCTCGACCGGCGGTGGAAAGATCGCGAACATGCCGCCGGCAAAGCCGCCCTTCTTGGCGCGCGGCAGATCTATATGACCGCCCTGCGTCCCCTCGATGAACAGCTTTTCGACGTCGGTGTCTTTCGACTGGTACAGTCGCAGCAGCGTGTCGTTGTGGCCGTCGAAGACGGGGACGAGATCGGATTCGGTCATCAGGAAGCCATTCGGTCAGTTGGCAGGAGCGGACGAACCGCAGCGAACTGTGTACTTAGGCAAGAAGGCCGAACTGCGCAAATGCCAGAGAGGCGTTCGCTCTTGTGGCTGAGCGACTCCGACCACCTGCCGGTCCCCGCTGCTTCGCAGCGTCCCGGCGTTCGCCGGCCTTTCATCATGCCACCGGCACGATGAATTCGCCTGCCGCGAACCGGCTGCTCACCCCACAAGGGGAGAAGGGAAAAAGGTCTATTGCTTCAGCACATCCGCCCATTCCGGATGGCGGCGGAACTGGGCGTTGGCGAAGGGGCAGAGCGGGATGATCTTCTTGCCCACTGCCCGCGCGTCCTCGACGGCGCGTGTGACAAGCCGAAGGCCGGCGCCCTGGCCGCGAAACACGTCCGGCACTTCGGTGTGATCGATGATGATCTGGTGCTCGCCGACCTTGGTGAAGGTCATTTCCGCCTCGGCGCCACCGGGCCCGCGCAGGACATAACGTCCCTTCGAGCCGCGGTCCTCGAGTTCGATCTCAGGCAATTCGTCAGGCATCGCTTGCTCCTTCAACCGGCGCATCGGCAAAAAGCCGCCTCGCCGCTTCGATCTCGTTTGGTCGAATTTCGTGGCCGCCATCGTGCCACTCCACTGTGACATCGGCGCCATCGGCGCGCAAATAGGCCTCCAGCCGGGATGTCAGGTTGGGCGGGCAGATCGGGTCGCGCTTGCCGGCGGTGACTAGGATGCGGCGTCCGGCAAGGCTGCCCTGCACCTGCGGTTCGAACGGGATCAGCGGGTGCATCAGCACCGCCGCATCGAACAGCTCGGGCGCGGCGAACATTACGGACGCCAGGATGTTGGCGCCGTTGGAATAGCCGAGACCCAAGACCGAAGATGGCCTTGCCGCTATCACCTGCGCCTTGATGAAACCGGCCATCTTGGCGGTCGCCCGCGCGAGGTCGTCCATATCGTAGACGCCCTCGCCGGTGCGGCGGAAGAAACGCGCCGCACCATGCTCGGAAACATCGCCGCGCGGCGATACGATCGTCGCCTGTGGCGCGAGGTCGCGCCCGAGCGACAGCAGCTGGCTCTCGTCCGCGCCGGTGCCGTGAAAGACGAAGAGCAGCGGGCCGCCGGGCGAACCCGGCAGCGCCTTATGGATGTAAGCTTCCTTGCTCATCGTCTCAGCCTTCCAGCTTCTGCAGATGCTCTTCAAGATAGGGCCGCAGATGCTGGTGCTGCGTCGGCAGTTTCAGGGCTTCGCCGAGATGGGCGGTGTCCTCGTCGCGGTCGAAGCCCGGCTCATTGGTAGCGACTTCGAACAGCACGCCGCCCGGCGTTCGGAAGTAGATCGCCCAGAAATAGTCGCGGTCGATCACCGGCGTTACGCCATAACCCGTATCGATCAGCGCCTTGCGCACTTCGAGTTGCTGGGCGCGGTTCTCCACCGCGAAGGCGACATGGTGGACCGAGCCGGCGCCGAGATTGGCAAAGCCCGCGGTAGGCAGCGATTCGATATCTACGACATCAGCGCCGTTGCCGTTCTTGATGGCGAGCCGGCTGACACTGCCGGACTTGTCCACTTGCTCATAGCCCATGAACTTCAACAGCTCTTCCGTGGCGCCACCATCCTTCAATCTGAGCGAGACCGAGTGGAAGCCGCGTATCGCCTCATCAGCGGGAATGCCGCCTTTCAACCATGGCGCGCGGCTGTCCGCCTTGTCTTCGACCAGCGCGAAACCGTCGCCGTCGGGACCGGCGAAGGCCAGCCGCTTCTCGCCGAACGTCTCTTCGCGGGAGACACCCGCAACGCCTTCATCGGCGAAGCGCTTTTCCCAATAGCCGAGCGTGCCGGCCGGCACCGAATAGGCCGTGGTACCGACTTCCCCGACGCCATGGCGGCCCTTGGCAATGTCCGGGAACGGAAAATAGGTCATCACCGAGCCGGGCGTACCGTGCTCGTCACCATAATAGAGGTGATAGACATCTGGCGCGTCGAAGTTGACGGTCTTCTTGACCCGGCGCAGGCCGAGCTTGTGCGTGAAGAAATTATTGTTCTGGCGCGCATCGCCGGCCATCGACGTCACGTGATGCAGGCCCTTGATCTGGTCGAGCATTGTCTTGCTCCTTCCCTTCGGTTTGCGGCTCTTGCCGCTGTCCACGCCTATATGAGTGGCCGCCTGGCAATGGCAAAGGCGGCAAACTCAGAATGGACTGTATCCCAATAGTGAACAGCAGGAAATTTTCGTTCACCATTTAAGCAAGACTGACAGGCTTGCGCTGCCGCCAAATTCCGGTTCATTGAACGTCTTCCCGACGTGACAGGATAGAGCATTGGCCGCGAAAAGCAGACGCCCGAACATCCTATTGATCTCCTGCGACCAATGGCGGGGCGATTGCCTGTCGGCTGCCGGCCATGCCGTGGTGAAGACGCCGAATGCCGATGCGCTCGCCGCCGAAGGCGTCCTTTTCATGCGGCATTACGGCGGCGCGGCGCCCTGCTCGCCGGCCCGCGCGTGCCTCTACACCGGCCTCTACCAGATGAACAATCGCGTCTGCCGCAACGGCACGCCGCTCGACGCCCGCCACGGCAACATGGCGCTATCGGCCCGCGCCCTCGGCTATGATCCGACTTTGTTCGGCTACACCGACGTCTCGCCCGATCCACGCACGATGGCGCCGGGCGATCCCCGGCTGAAAAGCTATGAGGGCGTGCTGCCCGGCTTCAGCGTGCGCCAGTTCCTGCCTGAGCATCAGAAGCCATGGCTGTCGTGGCTGAAGGCACGTGGCGTCGACACCAGCGCGGGCTCTCCCGGCATTCACCGCCCCGTGGGCGGGGAAGCGGGCGACGCCGTGACCAGCGCGCCGCCTGTCTATTCCAGGGACGAGACGCCGACCGCTTTTCTTGCCGGCGAATTCATTCGCTGGCTAGACGAACAGGATGCGCCATGGTTCGCGCATGTCTCCTTCATCAGCCCGCATCCGCCCTTTGTCGTACCGCAGCCCTACAACACTCTGTATGATCCAGCCGATGGTCCTCCCTTCCGCCGCCAGGAAAGTTGGCAGGTGGAAGCTGAGAGCCATCCCTATCTGGCTTACGACCTTGGTCGCCAGAAGCGGAGAAGCTTCCGCCCCGGCACCGACGGCCACGTGCGCGACTGGGGCGAGGACAACATCCGGGCCATCCGCGCGATCTATTACGGCATGATCTCGGAGGTCGACGCGCAGCTTGGCCGCATCTGGCAAGCGGTCAAGAAGGCGAATGCATGGGATGACACCATCATCGTGCTGACTTCGGATCACGCCGAGATGATGGGCGACCATTTCATGCTGGGCAAAGGCGGCTTCTTCGACGGCAGCTATCACATCCCATTGATCGTGCGCGACCCACGACGCGGCAATGCAGCCGGCTCGATCGTCAACCACTTCACCGAGGCAGTCGACATCTTTCCGACTTTGCTCGATCTGCTTGACGCCGACGCCCAGCTGCATCTCGACGGCCGCTCGCTAAAACCGTTCCTGCAAGATGAACCGCCTAAGGATTGGCGCGACGCGGCGCATTGGGAGTTCGACTTCCGCTCGATTGCCAGCGGTGAGGCCGAACGGCATTTCGGCATCGGCTCGCGCCAGTGCAACCTCGCCGTCATCCGTACGGAAAAATTCAAATACGTGCATTTCGGCGGCGGCCTGCCGCCGCTGCTCTTCGACATGGAGAAGGATCCGGGCGAACTGGCCAACGTTGCCGCCGACCCGGCCTATCTCAGCGTGCGGCTTGAATTTGCCGAGCGGCTGCTTGCCTGGCGCGCCGAGCATCTCGACCAGTCGCTGGCGCTTGCAGAGCTGACGGGCCAGGGGGTGGTGGGGTAGGTGGGCAGGCAGTAGGCAGTAGGCAGCAGGCAGCAGGCAGCAGAATGTTTCCGGCGGCCTGATGCCTAGTCGCTTGGTTTTTCGCCTACTGCCTAATCCCTACTGCCTATTCCCTTACTGTACCATCATCCGCTGCTGGTCGCGCTTCTCAGCATAGCTGCCCTTGTCATAGGCGGCCTGCGCCTGCAGCTGCTCCTTGGTGAAGTTGGTGTAGAGATATTTGTTGCCGTCCTTGTCGGTCATGAATTTGAGCTTGTCCATGCCGACCGCGACCTCCTTGGCGCCGATGCCTAGAAAGCCGCCGACATCGATGATGACGGCATCCGGCTTGCTGTCGGGCGTGAGCACGACGTCGCCGATCTCGCCGACCTTGGCGTCGTTGGCGCCATAGACGGTGGTGCCCTTCAGGTCGTCGCCTCTGATGTTACCGACCGGCATTTCGGTCAATGTGGACTTGTCGATCGCTGCCGTTTGCGTCGGATCGGTAGCCTTTGTCCCGGCCGGAGCTTCCGCGGTCTTGTCCGCTGGCTGAGCATTGTCAGCCGGTGCAACGGCCGTCGGGGCAGCCGGAGCAGTCGGCTGCGTCGCGTCGGAGGTTGTCGTCACGGGCGCCGGATCATAGGGCTTCCGGTCGAAATCAGGCTGCGCCTGCAGTTCCTCCTTGGTCGTCTGCGCCACCAGCCAGCGATCGCCGTTCTTTTCGGCCCACCGCGCCTTGGCGAAATCATAGGTGACGTTCTTTTCACCCATGCCGAGGAAGCCGCCGACGCCGATCACCAGCGACTGCGCCTTGCCATCCTTGGTCAGCACGATGTCGTTGACGTCGCCGATATTCTGGGCATCGTCGCCAGTGCCATTGTAGACATTCTCGCCGATGATGTTGGTTGCGAGATTGCCGTCAGCGCGTTTCACCGCCGGTTCTGACGGCGCGGCGTTGAGATCAACGGGCTTCTGCGGGTCGTTCTGCGCCGTGGAAGCAGGCGCCGAGGCCGGATCGTAGGGCTTACGGTCGAAGTCGGGCAGCGCCGTCAACGCTTCTTTCGTCGTCTCGGCGACGAGCCAGCGGTCACCATTCCTCTCGACCCATTGCAACTTGCCGTAGTCGAAGGCGACGTTCTTGCTGCCTATGCCGAGGAAGCCGCCAACGCCGATAATGGCGGATTTCGCCTGGCCGTTTTCATCGAGGACGACGTCGCTGACGTCACCGATCTTCTGCGCATCGTCGCCAGTGCCATTGTACACGGACTCGCCGATGATATTGGTCATCAGCGCGCCGTCGGCCTGTTGCGGCGCCGGCGCGATGGTAGCAGGGGCTTCAGCCGGCGCTGGGGTCGTCGCCGGGGCCGTCGTTGACTGCGCAAACGCACCGGTAGCGATCAGCGTTGCGAGTGCAGTCGTCGCGAACAGTGTGCGGATCATGATTAAGTCTCCTCTTGCGTGATCTCATGCGCGCCGCAATCGGCAAACCACTTGCCGGGAGACCGAAGGCGGCGCCTCCAATGGGATCACAACGTTGTGACAAGGCGCTTGTTCCGAAAAAACGGGAGCATCGAAATACCCTGGGCAAGTCCGCGGAATCGCCCGACATTCCCGCCCGGCCGATGGAACCTTTGCCAAGCTTGCCCGTTTCAGCCTGCGGCTGGCATTCCGGCCGCTAAAAAGAATACGGAGTGGGGCATGCGATTTGCAGCGGTGCTGAACCGGGACGGCGGCACCTTGCGGACCACCGATCTCTCAGCGCTAACCGACCGGATGCGCCAGACGCTCGAGGCGGCTGGTCACTCCATCGAGATCGACATCGTCGCCGGCAAGGAGATTGTCGCGGCGCTCGACAAGGTCGCCGCGCGGCGCGACATCGACGTCGTGCTGGCCGGTGGCGGCGACGGCACCATTTCGGCCGCCGCGGGGCGGCTGATGAATGGCAAGAAGGCGCTGGCCGTCCTGCCTGCAGGAACAATGAACCTGTTCGCCCGCGGCCTTGGAATTCCGCAGACCATCGATGGCGCGCTGAAGTCCTTTGCCGACGGCGAGATTATGGCGGTCGATATCGCGAGCGCGAATGGCCGGCCGTTCGTGCATCAGTTCTCCATCGGCCTGCACGCCAGGATGGTGAAGCTGCGCGACAATATGGAATTCGCCTCGCGCCTGGGAAAGATTCGCGCCTCGGCCAAGGCCGCCTGGACGACGATCAACAATCCTCCAGCGATGAAGGTGACATTGACGGTCGGCGAAGCCGAAATCGTGACCCGCATCAGCGGCATCGGCATTTCCAACAATCTGTTTGGCGAAGGCCATCTGCCTTATGCCGACAATCCTGCCGGCGGCGTGCTCGGCATCTATGTAACCGTGGCGCGGCAGCGTGGCGAGCTGGTCAGGGCGCTCTTCGACATGGCTCGAGGCAGGTGGCGCGACAGCGACCATGTCGAAACCCATCAGGCCGACAAGGCAATCGTGAAAATCCATACAGGGAGCAAGAAATTCGGCGCCGTCATCGACGGCGAACTGGTCAAGCTGGAGCGTGAAACGACAATCCAGATCCACCCTGGCGCACTGAACGTCCTGGTTCCGGCGCAAGCCGCCCAGGCAAAGGCCGCCTGATGCGATTACGAATGACGAGGAAAACCCTAGCCGCCCGACTGCCCCTCGCCGGCTGGCGCGCTCTGGTTGGCCGGCGCGGTCTGGCCGGTGGGCTGCCCCTGGCTTTCAGGGGTATCTGGATCTATCTTTTGGCCATAAATCTCGGCCGCTCCCCAAGCAATGAAAGCCAGGAGCAACGCGGCGACCAATATGCGCAGGCCGTGCCAGCCCCAGCGCCCCTGACGGGCTTTGTTTTCAGGGGCGATCTTGGTCATTGGCGGCGTTCCTGTCGTGCAACCGGAATGGTGGATAAAACCATCGCCGGCGAAACATGGTGGGGTAACGATTGCTTGCTACAAAAGTTCCGGCGCGCGACGGCCGCGCAAGGTGCGCGCCACCGCGGGTGGGGCCCGCAAGCGAGGGGGCTTGGTGGATAGCAAGGTGGCGAAGCAGGCTGGTTTGCCGGTTGAGGTCCGCCGCGCCGTGGCGGCGCCGGAGCGGCTTGCCGTACTGCATAGGCTTGACGCGATCGACACCGACTCCGATCCCGACTTCGATCGCATCACCGGCCTTGCCGCCGCCGTGATGCGGGCGCCGATCGCGCTCGTCACGCTGCTCGACACCGAACGACAGTGGTTCAAATCCTGTGTCGGCTTCAACGAGACCGAAACCGCGACCGACATATCGTTCTGCGCCCATACCATTGCCGCCGGCGACGAGCCGATGGTGGTGCCGGATGCCAGCATCGACCCTCGCTTCTCCCGCAACCCGCTGGTCACCGGCGAACACCATGTCCGCTTTTATGTCGGCGCGCCGATGGTGGTCGCCGGCGCGCGCGTCGGCACGCTGTGCGTACTCGACCGGGAGCCGCATGAATTTCCGTCCGCTGCCGCGCTCGATCATTTGAAATCGCTGGCCAGCCTCGCCGCCAGCCTGTTTACCCTCAAGGACGCCACCCGCAGCGGCGCCATTGCCACGGCTGCTTTGGCGCAGGAGGAAAAGCGCCGAGCCATAGCGCTCGATGCCGCCTCGCTCGCCAGTTGGGCCTGGGATATCCGCACCGACATGATCGAATGCGACGTGCGTTTGTCGGAGCTGTTCAACCTGCCGCGTTCGAACCGGCTGCGGGCGCGCGACATTCTGGCCGCCATCGACCCGCGCGACGTCTACCAGACCGAGACGCGCTTTCGCGATGCCCTGACCGGCAGCGACGACTATTTCGGCGAATACCGGGTCAAAGGCTTCGATCCGCCGCGCTGGATAGTCACCCGCGGCCGCGTCATCGAGCGCGACGGCGAAGGCAAGCCGACGCTGATCTTTGGCGTCAACTACGACATCTCGGAACGCAAGCTCGGCGAGGACCGGCAAAGGCTGCTGCTGCGCGAGCTCAACCATCGGGTCAAGAACACGCTGGCGACGGTGCAGGCGCTGGCGACGCAGACCGTTCGCCACGCTCGCCGCCCAAGCGAATTCCTGGAAGCCTTCGGCGCCAGGCTGCAGGCGCTGGGCGCTGCTCATAACCTGCTGTCGGATCGCGAATGGCGCGGCATCGGTATTCGCGAACTGATGCAGATCGAGGTCAAGCCGTTCGATTCGGCAGAACGGCCGCGCATCGTGATCTCCGGTCCGGATCTGCTGCTTTCGCCCGACCAGGCGGTGGGGCTCGGTTTGATCATGCACGAACTGGCCAGCAACGCGCTGCAATACGGATCGCTGTCGGTTGGCTCGGGGAAGGTCGATGTCGACTGGAAGGCGGCGGGCAAGAAAGGCGCGCGCCGCCTTGTGCTGACCTGGAGCGAAAGCGGTGGGCCGAAAGTCGACCCGCCGGAACGCCAGGGCTTCGGCTCTATCCTGATCCGCCGCAGCCTCGCCAAGGTTTTGTCGAGCGAAGTGACCCACGAATTCCGCAGCGAAGGCGTGTTCGCCGAAATATCGATGCCGCTTGAAGATCTGCCGGCTTAAAGCAATTTCAGAAGTGCGAAGCGGTTTTCCCGGGAACAGCGTATCAGCGCGACGCGCTTTAGTCGGCTTCGCTGTCTGGATCGCCCGGATCCGGTTTGACGTTCTCGCGGTAGATGGCATAGGCCGCGAGCGCGATCATCGGGCCGAGAATGACGCCCTTCCCGCCTTTCCCCTTGAGCAAGGCCGGCAGCACGGCAAGCGCCGCGGTGATACCGAGCGCCTTCAGGTCGGCATTGCGCCTTCGCGCACGTCGGCGTGCACGCGTTCCAGCCGCAAGTTGATGAATGAGCACGATAAGCCCGGCCAGTACCAGGAAACCAGCGGCGAAGCCAAGACAGGCGGCCATCGAGCCATAACGGTCAGCCGCCCAGATGTAGGCCGCCCCCAGGAGAAACCCGAGGCCGCACAGGGCAGCCACGGCGGCGAGCCCGTAGACGATTGCCGCCGTGCGCGCGCGGCGCATGGCGGCAATGGCTTCACCCGAGGCCAACGCCGAGATAAGCGGTGCCAGCATGCCCATCTCTGTCGAAACTAGCGCCGGGCAAGAAGCGCAAACAGGAAGCCGACGCCGGCCGCGATCGCCAGTGAAGTGACCGGCTTCTCGCGCACATTGGCCGTGATCTGGGCCTCAAGATCCTTGGCGTTGCCACGCAGGGTGTCGAAGACGGCTTCACCCTGCGCGCGCAACTGGTCGACGCCTTCGGCAGCAGCGCGCCGCGCCGTGCCGTAACCATGTTCGCCGGTCTTGGCCAATTGCTTGGTCAACTTTTCGATATCCGCCTTCAACTGCCGAATGTCGGCTTCGAGGTCGGCGTTCGTCTGACTTTCGTTGGCGGTTTTTCCTGCGGCAGTTGCCATTCTAAACTCCTTGCGTTTGCTTGGCTTCAAACGCCCGACACACGTCATGGTTCCGAAATCGGAGACCGTATCCATGAAAGGGTGTTTGCAAGTGCGAGTCCAGCCCCAGTTGGAGGCCTGCCTGTCAGATCAGCGGCCGACGGCCTTCACTTGGGCCCTCCCAACGCGCGAGATCCTTCAGCCCCTCCCTGTCTATCACTTCGCAACCGCCGTCGCGCCAGGCGATCAGCTTGCGATCGATGAGCTTGCGGATCGTCTTGTTGGTGTGGACCAGCGATAGGCCGAGCGTATCGGCGACATGCTGCTGGGTAATCGGGATTTGCACCGGCGCTTTGCCGTTGAGCCCGACTATCGCCGCGCGGCTGGCGATGAAGGCAATGAGATAGGCGGTGCGCTCGACCGCCGTGCGCCGACCGACGCTGAGCAGGTTCTCGTCCAGCATGCGCTCCTCGCGCGACGCCAGCCAGGTAATGTCGTAAGCAAGGCCCGGATGGTTGCGGTAGAGCTCGTGCAGGTTTTCACGCTCGAAGACGCACAACAGCATGGGCGACAGCGCCTCGACCGAGTGCTGCATTTCGCCCATCAGGCTGCCCTGCAGCCCGATAAGATCGCCGGGCATGGAGTAGTTCAGGATCTGGCGCCTGCCGTCCGACAATAGTTTGTAGCGGAAGGCCCAGCCCGAAAGCACGGTGTAGAGATGAGCACTTTGGCTGCCTTCGACCAGCACTGTGGCGCCCTTGTCGACGGCCAGTTCGCCCTTCTTGAACATGCTGACATAGGCAAGCTCCTGCTTCTCGAATTCCCGGAACACCGGCAATGGCCGAAGCGGGCAGATCTCGCATGGGTACTGACGGCTGGAAAACGAACGACCATTCTGGCCAGACATTTCGATCCCTCTTTCGAAAGTCTCTTGCCAGAGACTGAGTGCTACGCCTTTGCAAGGCCGCGGTTCCGCTGCCGATGGCATGTCTTTTTTAAATGACAGGATGGCAAATAGCGATCATGACTCGCTACACTCCACTGAGGCGAATTCGAAGCTCGCTTGTGGAGTAGAGCCGGTGGGCGAACTTTTCGGATTAAGGCCCGACCGATCCCCCAAGGTCCGCGATGCGGTTGACTGGAGTCACTGTACCCGATGCTGCAAGAATTGAGGAGAGATTGCCAAGTGCCGCCATTGCTTGAGGGATTGCGAATTCTTGTCTTGGAGGATGAATTCCTGATCGCCATGGATGTCGAGCAGCTTTGCCGCGACCATGGCGCGAACGACGTAGTGATTGCCCGCGCTCTGGCCGAGATCGATGAGCAGAAGGTCGTTGGCGAGTTCGACGCCGCTATCGTGGACCTCATGCTGGGCGGAACGTCCACACTCGATTTCGCCGCGCGGCTGCGCCAATTGGGCCTGCCGTTTGTCTTTGCCTCCGGCTATTCGGACCCGGATGAGATCAAAGTGTCTTTTCCCGGCATCCGCCTGGTCACCAAGCCTTATTCGGGGACCGATCTCGTCGAGGCTCTGGCGGCGGCCTGCGGACGCGCGCCAGTCTGAGATATCTTCGATGCGTATGTGTAGAGAGCCCGGGCCCGAGACGGGCCTCCGCTGTCAGGCAGCGTTTGAACCCGTCACCTGGGACGAGATTGCGTCCGGCCCGTATTCGTCTTCACCGGAGATTTTCAGGATCTCCTGCAACCGCGTGCGGGCCCGGCTGACCCGGCTTTTGATCGTTCCGACCGCACAGCCGCAGATTTCGGCGGCCTCTTCATAGGAAAAGCCTGAAGCGCCGATGAGGATGATGGCTTCGCGCTGGTCCTCGGGGAGTTGCTCGAGCGCGCCGCGGAAATCCTTGAGGTCAAGCTGGCCGTGCTGAGCCGGATGAACGGCAAGCCTGGCCGTCATGATGCCGTCGCTGTCCTGCACCTCGCGGCCGCGCTTGCGCATCTGGGAATAGAACTCGTTGCGCAGGATGGTGAACAGCCATGCCTTGAGATTGGTGCCGGGCTGAAAGCTCTCATGCTTGTCCCAAGCCTTGACCAGCGTCTCCTGCACCAGATCGTCGGCCTTGTCGGCATTCTGCGTCAGCGACACGGCAAAGGCCCGCAGGCTCGGGATCGAGCCGAGCAGGTCGGTCTTGAACCCTTGTGAGACAGCTGCCATGCCTCAGTCCTTCTTCTGTGCAGGTTCGGCCTTTTCCAGTTGGCTGAGCAACTGGGCAAAGCGATCCGGCACATTGTCCGAGACCAGCTCGTCATAATATTGTTTGAGTTTGCGGCCGATTTCCGAATTCGCCCCGAGCGGGTCGCCGGAATTGGCCCGGCGCCTGTCAGCGGCGCCAGCCAGCGTTTCTTTATTCATGTCCTTCATTTCGCCCTTAAATCCAGCGCCCCGAGCCGCCCCATTACACAACGCGAAGCGGCCCCCTCGTCTGGTTGCCCATCGCACCACAAACGTCGCCCGTGCAGTTTCGTTCCACAAGTCTCGGAACTTTTTCGCAAAACCCGCGTTTGGGTGTTGGGGCTTGCAATCAGCTTGACCTGCAATCTATGCAATCACGTCATCTGAGGGAGACGTCTACCATGAGCCTTTCCGCAACCATCGCTCCGCACCTGCCGTTCCTGCGCCGCTTTTCACGCGCCGTATCCGGATCGCAGGAGAGTGGCGATGCGCTGGTCGCCGCGATGCTCGAAGCCATCATCGCCGACGTCGACATCTTCCCCCAGGCGTCAAGCGACCGCATCGCGCTCTACAAGGTATTCGCCAAACTGTTCACCTCCATTGCCATCCGCGTTCCGCAGGAGCAGGCGCAATCGGCATGGGAGCAGCGCGCCGCCGCCAATCTGAACGCCATTGCGCCACGGCCACGCCAGGCTTTCCTGCTGGTCGCGGTCGAAGGCTTCGGTGAAGACGAGGCAGCTGAAATTCTCGATGTCGACGCCAAGGAATTCTCCGAACTGCTTGCCCAGGCGAGCAACGAGATCTCTCGCCAGGTGGCGACCGATGTGCTGATCATCGAGGACGAGCCGCTGATCGCCATGGACATCGAGGAAATGGTCGAGAGCCTCGGCCACCACGTGGTCGGAACCGCGCGCACCCATACCGAGGCGGTGGCGATGTTCGGCAAGACAAGGCCGAAGATGGTGCTGGCCGACATTCAGCTTGCCGATGGCAGCTCGGGTATCGATGCGGTCAACGAAATCCTGTCGTCGACTTCGGTGCCGGTAATCTTCATCACCGCCTTCCCCGAACGTCTGCTGACCGGCGAGCGGCCTGAACCGGCCTTCCTCGTCACCAAGCCGTTCAATCCCGACATGGTCAAGGCGCTGATCAGCCAAGCGCTGTTCTTCGACCGGCAGGCCAAGGCCGCCGCGTGAAGTAGGGCCTTCAATCTCCAACTTTTCGCCGCCTCGCAGCGTTGGCGGCACTGGCGATCGCCTAACCCGGCGATCGGCGGCTGCCCGTCGCGCCGTATGGCGCTCCCGCGCGCGAATCAATTCGCGTCCGGGCCTCTTCCAAAGACCTTCTTTTTCGGCAAATGGTGGAACAAACAGCAATCACTCACGTTCTTGATCCAGTATTGGAAGGAGACAGATCATGCTCTACTGGGCGCTCGTATTTCTCGTCGTGGCGATCATCGCCGGCGCGCTTGGTTTCGGCGGCATCGCCGGTACCTCGGCCGGTATCGCGCAAATATTGTTCTTCATCTTTCTCGCCTTCCTCGTCATCTCGCTTCTGGCCGGCCTGTTCAGACGGGCATCGTAGGAGCGGGCGAAGAACACTGGAAGCCGCACCCCTCAAACGGTTTCCAGCCACCGCCGGGCGATGTCCTCCAACGGGACATCGTCCGGCGGACCTTTTCTGGGGACCTACTCAGGAACTGAGTCCAAGTGAATCGTTCGGTCCTGATCAGGTGGACAGGTGATTGATGCGTTCCATTGGCGGAGGCGAGAGCGGACAGGGCGACGAGGTGATCGCACTGCACCCGGCTGAAAGCGGAATGCAGCTTGGCCGGGCCTTGCTTCACGCTCTGCACAATGCCGGCATTTCCGTCCTCTATCAGGATCGTGAATTGAAGACTGTATGGGCCCGCAACATGCGTGCGCCGTGGGTTTCCGACACAGCCGACAGCAACGGCGCGTTGCCACCGGCGCAAGCTGAGCAAATCGCCGCCGCCAAAAGCAATGTGATCGCTTCCGGCAATCCGGAACGCCTTGAACTGAGTGTTCCCACCGGTGATGGCATGCGCTGGTTCCAGGTATGGGTCGATGCCGATCGGGGCCATCGCGGCGACGTGCAGGGCGTCGTCACCACGATGGTGGAAACCACCGAGCAGAAACGCCGCGAACAGACGCTGAAGACGCTGTTGCGCGAAGTCAGCCACCGCTCCAAGAACCTGTTGGCCATCATCCAGAGTATTGCCACCCAGACCGGCCGCTATTCCGAGACACCCGACGATTTCCTGAAGCGCTTTCGCGGCCGCCTGCAGTCACTGGCTTCCTCCCAGGATCTGGTAACGTCGTCGAACTGGCGGGGTGCAGCACTTCGCGAGCTTATCCGCGGCCAGGTCGTTCGCTACGGCGCCGATCCCGCGCAGAGCCTGCGCTTCAATGGCGTCAACCCCTACCTCAATCCCAACGCGGCCATTCATATTGGACTGGCAATGCACGAACTCGCCGTCAATTCATTCAGCTACGGCGCCCTGGCGCGGCCGGACGGCTTTGTCGAGGTAACCGCCGATCTGTCGAACGTCGCAGAGGCCGCAGACAAGCCTGCTTTGTCGCTGACCTGGGTCGAGGCCATTGTCGCCAATGATAACAGGCGCACCGAGAAACGCTTCGGCAGCGTTGCCCTCGAACGTGTCGTGCCGGCATCGCTGAACGGCACGGCGACGCTGGAGATCACCAGTGACCGCCTCGAATATCGCCTCGTCGTTCCGCACGGCAATTTCGAAACCGAATGAGCGGCGGGATTCCTTAACCGGCTGTTCACCATAAAATCCGATGCTGTGGTTCCCAGAGATTGCTGGATCTTGACCGATTCAACCGATGTTTCGGCCGCAGCCTGCAACGCGAGTATGGGAGGAATGATCATGACGGTTGCCGATATAAACAGGCTGGAGCAGGCCGCCCGGGTGTCGATGAGCGGCTTTCAGGATCCTGACGCTTCAGCCTCGCCTTTGCAGCACGCCTGGCGTCCCTTGCTTCGCGTCGCCGCTGTCGCGCTCGTCGCCGCTGTTGTGCTGATCGTGGCGTCGCAATTGGTCTGAGCCAGATGCTCAGGTTCACGCTGCTCCCAAGCAGCCTGGCTCAGAAACTGTCCAGCTCGTAGCCGACCAATTATTAACGCCCCTTTCGGCACAGGAACTTTGACGGCTGTGGACCGTTCTTATGGCGAGAGGACGTGTCGCCGTGGAACACATCGCCGCTTTGCTTTTGGTAATTGGCTGTTCGAACAACATGACCGAATGCCGTGAACTGCCGGTGCCGGTCAGTGTTTTCGAAACCGCCGAAGCATGCACGGCAGAACGTCCATTCGCTGCCGGCGACGTGCAGGGTCAGGCCGAGCACGTCGTTGCCAAATGTCTTACGGTCGACCCCGCGCTGGAAGATGATTACGACCAGATCGTCTGGAACGTGCGCCCGGACGGCACCCTCGACGCGTCTTTGCAGATTTCCAGTGTCGTGGTCGCGTCGAACGCCACGCGCCGCGAAAAAGACTCTCTTAGCCAACAATAAGATCGAGCGGGCAAAGGCTGCTGTTTCGTGCTAAATAGCGGCTGGAGCTTACTAAAGTGAGGACAAAAGTGAGGAGAGATTCTATGCGGAAATTGATTATTGCCATGGTTGCGGTGGTCGCCGTCAGCGGCTGCAGCACGACCGAGCAGGATGTCGGTGTCGGCGCCGGTGTCGGTGCTTTGGCCGGCGGACTGATCGGCGGCGGCAAGGGTGCGCTGATCGGCGCAGCCGTTGGCGCCGGTTCCGGCCTGCTGGTGCGCAACCTGCGCAACGGCTATTGCCAGTATCGCGACAATCGCGGCCGGCTCTACACCGCTCGCTGCTGATCCGCTTCAAAAGCGTCAGACAATCGCGACGGAGACCGGTCAGCCGGTCTCCGTTTGTTTGACTGCATCAGGCTGCGGGATCCTGATTTCCACCGTAAGCCCATCGGCGCGAAAATCTCGGGCAATCGTGCCGCGCAATTCGCGCGTGACATTGAGGTCGATCAGCTTGGTGCCGAAGCCGGTCTTCGCCGGCGCTTCGAGTTCCTTCTGCCCGGCCTCGCGCCAGTTCAGAACCAGCATCCGCTCGGACCCGCGCCCCTCGAACGACCAGTCGACCTTCAGCGCACCCACGGAATTGCCGGCCTCGCCATACTTCAGCGCATTCGTCGCCAGTTCGTGAAAGGTCAGGCCAAGCGCCTGCGTCGTCCTCTCGTCGAGCAGCACCTGAGGCCCTGACAATATCCCTTCCGGAAGCTCCTTGCCGAACACCTGGCCGAGCTCGATGCGCAGCAGGTCGCCAAGATCGGCCTTCTGCCAGCGCGAACGCGTCAGCATATCCTGGGAAGCCGCCATTGCCTGCAGGCGGGCTGAGAAGGAAGTTGAGAACTCCTTCACGTCGGTTGCTTGCGCTGCCGTCTGGCGCGCAATCGCCAGCACCCGCGTGATCGAATTCTTGATCCGATGCTTCATCTCCTGCAGCATCAAATCCTTTTCGAGCAGGCTTTTTTCCGTCGTTTCATGCAGCAGCGACTTGGCGTCGTAGGCGCGCTCCTGGTAGCGCGCCACCAACGCGATGGCCCCGGCCAGAAGCAGGCCGAACAGCCCGAGCATGACCGGAATGGCGCGCGAGGACGGTTGCGAAAATGCACTTGTCGGCCGGAACAGCACCGTCCACGGCCGACCGGCGACGATGATCTTGCGCGTCACCAACAGCCTGTCGCCAAAGCTCGCAACCGGCGGCGTTTCCGACTGGAACAGAAGATTGTCGGCGTCGGCCGTGCCGTCATAGACCGCGGTGTTGACCGGCAGCAAAGGCGTGCGGCTGAGCGCGGTCTGGAACAGGTCGCGGGCGCGGAAGGCCGCGTAGAGAAGGCCTGATGTCGATGATCTGGACGCATTGATACCATCCGGCGCGGTTTCGACATTGAGCCTGACGAAGACCAGGAAACCGGTAAAGGTCTGCGCCGCGCCAGTGTCCTGGCCGAGCTGGACCAGACCGCTTGCGTGCTGTGCGTCATCGGCCATCGCTTTTTCGATCGCCTCGCGCCGCACCGGCTCGGTGAACATGTCGTAGCCGATGGTGGATTCGTTGGCAGGGTCGAGCGGCTCGAACAGCACGACGGGCGTGCGCCATGGCTGTGTCGTGTCCGGATAGACCGTGTGGGCGGCGCCGCGGTCGCGCAACATGTCGCGCTCGACCGCCGCTTCGTCACCGGTCTTGGCCAGCCTGAGATAGCCGATGCCGCGCAGGCCGGCGAAATTGTTATCGACATCGAGGGCGCTGAAGAAGGCCTTGAATTCGCTACCTGAAATCTCGCCATTGCGGGCGTCGAACAGCGCCTGCGTCGAGCGCAGCAGTGACAGATGCAGATCGATACGGCTTTCGATGCGGTTGAGCGCGTCGTCGGCCGTCGCCTCGAACTTGATGCGCGCCGCTTCCTGGGTCGCGAAATAGGCGAAGCCCGCCATCGTCAGGCTGATCAGTGCAACGGCAATGAAGGCAAGGATCGGGAAAAACTTCTTCAACGCAGGCCCATGGACGGTTCGGGACCTTTATGGGCAAGTCGCCGCGGCAAGACAATGGCGCGGCCAAGCCATAATGACAGCTGGCATATCATGCATATTTAGCCGGCTTATCGATCTCGAGCATCAGTGAACATGACAGCTGACGATAGCGTGGTCTCAGGCCGCGATCTTCAGCGCACCCGGACCGGGAATGGCGCCGGGCGGGCACTTTCCCAGGATGATCATGCCGAGCACTTCGTCCTGCGTCACATCGGTGGTGAGCGCGGTGCCGACGACCTGGCCGTTCTTCATTACGCAGACCCGGTCGGCAAGCTCGAACACGTCGTGAATGTCGTGGCTGATCAGGAAAATGCCGATGCCGTCGGCCTTGAGCTGCTTTACCAGTTCGCCGACCTGCGCCGTCTCCTGCGGCCCAAGCGCGGCCGTCGGTTCGTCCATGATCAGGATGCGGGCGTTGAACAGGATGGCGCGTGCGATCGCCACCGACTGGCGCTGGCCGCCCGATAGCTTGATCACGGGCTCCTTGAAGCGCTGGAAGCGCGGATTGAGCCGGCCCATCACCTTGCGCGCCTCGGCCTCCATGGCGACATCGTCGAGTGTCCCCCACGCGGTCATCAGTTCGCGGCCGAGGAAGAGGTTGGCGGCAGCGTCGACATTGTCGGCCAGCGCAAGCGTCTGGTAGATCGTTTCGATGCCGTATTTCTTGGCGTCGCGCGGATTGGAGATCGAGGCCTCCTGGCCGTTGACCAAGATCTGGCCGGCATCGCGCTTGTAGGCGCCCGACAGGATCTTGATCAGCGTCGACTTACCGGCGCCGTTGTGGCCAAGCAGCGCCACCACTTCGCCCGGGAAAAGATCGATGGACGCATCGTCGACGGCGCGAATGCCACCGAACGCGATCGAGATGTTGCGCATGTCGATCAGTGGCGTACCGGTGGGAGCAGTTTTTTCCATAATCGTTCCTCCCTAGACGCGCTTGCGGTAGACGGTGTCGAGCCAGACGGCGATGACCAGGACAGCGCCAACGACAATGCTCTGCAGCGGCGAGTCGATGCCGAGCAGCACCATGCCGGATTGCAGCGACTGCATCAGTAGCGCGCCGAGCATGGCGCCCATCACCGTTCCGGCGCCGCCCGCGAGCGACGTGCCGCCGATGACAGCGGCCGCGATCACCAAAAGCTCGTCCAGTGTGCCCAGCGCATTGGTTGACGCATTGAGACGGGCCGACGAGATCGCCGCGCTGATTGCAGCCAGCACACCCATGATCATGAACACCTTCATGGTCACCCAGCGCGTGTTGATGCCGGCGAGTTCCGCTGCCTCCGGATTGCCCCCGATGGCGAAGACATAGCGGCCGAAACGCGTGCGCTTGGTGATGAACGTCATGATGATGCCGACAATCACCGCCATTAGCACCGGTATGGCGATGCCATGCGCGATGAACAGCCCGCCTTCGGGAACGGTGATGCCGTTCTGCTGTGCGTACTGGCGCACGATGCCGATCGGCCATGGATAGGAATTGGCGATCCACACGGCGCCGAGGATGGCCGCGCAAGTGACCACGCCAAGCAAGGTCTCGGCCCAGACGGGGCGCAGTGGAAAGCTGAAGCGCTTGCGCTGTGAGCGACCGTTGAGCAGCGCGAAGGCGACCGCCGTGCAGGCGACGATGCCGACGATCCAGCTGGCAGCGGCGCCAATCGAGCCGCGTGGTCCGCCGCCCATCAGCTGGAAGGTGGCGTCGAGTGGCGCGACCGTGCGCCCGCTGGTGATGAGCCATGCCATGCCACGCCAGACCAGCAGGCCACCAAGCGTCACGATGAAGGCCGGAACCTGCATATAGGCGATGATGAAGCCCTGGAACGCGCCGATCAGCAGACCAAGCACCACGCCGGCGGCAAGCGCGACGACCCAGAGCCAGGGGTTTCCAAGCTGGAAGCCGATGACGCGAATCAGGAATTCGGCCTGTGCCACGCCCATGATCATGCCGATCACGCCTTCGACGGAGCCCACCGAAAGGTCGATGTTGCGCATCACGATGACCAATACCATGCCGGTCGCCATGATCGCGACCGAGGACGTCTGCACGGACAGGTTCCAAAGATTGCGCGGCGTCAGGAAAAGCCCACCCGACAGGATATGTATGCCGACCCAGATGACCAGCAGCGCGCCGACCATGCCGAGCATGCGCGTGTCGAGCTCGGTCGCTTTCAGGAACCGGGCGACCGCGCCGAGTTCAGACGCTCGTGCCGTATCGGCCTGCGGATTTGAGGTCGTGTCGGTCATGATGTCCTCCAGCGGCTTGCCGTCTGGCGCGGATGCCGGACCACAGCCTAGAAGTTTGCCGCCGATGGCGGAAACACACAATTCTCGTAGAGAAAACGCCCCCGCGATACCCCCGCCGCGCCACCATTATTAAAATTGTCGACCTAAGGTGGCACGCCCGCCGCGGCCGGCGGCGCCCCCCCGGCCCCCAGGGGGCGT